>NZ_DAOSET010000011.1:25649-54878 GCF_035363275.1 Methanoculleus sp.
TAGATGTGTTTCCAAACTCTGTCGAGTTCCTCCAAGAAGAGTTCATAGTCCTCAATCTGTCCGAGCTGTTCGTCCTTCTCGGGGTATTTCTTCAGGGTCCAGTAGGGAGGCGATGTCACGACCAGATGAACGCTCTCATCGGGGAGAAAGGCAAGATTACGGCTATCTGCGTTTATGAAACAGTGGTGTGTCGGCAGATTGCCGGATATGGCTTCAATCTCTTTCATCAGCGAGAGGTTTTTGGCTATCATCGGGATGGCACGCTGTCCCTCGCTCTCCGCCACCTCACGGATCTCAACCGGCACATACTCTCCCAGGGGCTGATCCTGCCCGGTTTTATTGATGAGAAACGATCTCTCGGCAAAGATGGGAGCCGTACCCGGTATCTGAAACGGTCTGGAACTCATGCTTCTGGTTCTATGATTGATATCCCTTCTTACATAACTGCACCGGAGTATGCCCTCTCAACGGTTGTCCACCCTGATTCGTTCTGCGAGCCGACCCTCAGATGCGGAGACCCCGTATATTGCTGCTCCTCATCAGAGAACCCGGGCCCGACCGGGCGGCGGAGCAGGCCCACAGGTTCGACGGCGTGCCCCATGCCTATCCTTTCATATACCCGCTTCTAGTATCAAGGTGGCGCCGTGCGGGGTGAAAGTAAACGGACCAGGGGGTGCAACTCTCCCCAAGGGCTAAATTCCAGGACTTTCTTGCTCCCCTTGAACCCCGTTATTTGTCAGAAAGGCCGGGAGAAGACAGCGGGTAACCGGCACCGCCAGCGAGGATGGACAGCCCGGATTCGGCAAAAAGGTGGGGGGTACCCCCGGCGAAGTCTTACCCTTCCTCCTCCTTCCCGAGCATGTCCCGCGACTTCTTCTGGATCTCCACGTCGACATCGGTATCGATGCTCTTTACCGCCTCCTCTGCTGCCCGGAGTTCCTCCCGGGTCGGAATATCTCCAAGAATATCCTCCGGCGGCAACTCCACACCTTCCGGGACTTCGGGTGCCTCGGCCGTGGCGCCGAGGTACTCGGCAGCCTGTTTGACGACGCTTGAGAGCTCGAACGGGAAGATGATCTTCGTCGCCTGACCCTCGGCCATCTTCTTCAAGGCGTCAAGCGAGAGGACCGTGATCGCCCGCCGGTCCAGCGGCCGGGCACCGACCGAGAGGATGCGCAGCCCCTGCGCCTCGCCCTGCGCCTGCAAGATCCTTGATAGCCGTTCGCCCTCGGCCCGCAGAATCTTGCTCTGCCGCTCGCCCTCGGCCTCCAGGATGATGCTCTGCCGGTTCCCCTCCGCCTTGAGGATCGCCGCCCGCTTCTCACCGTCGGCACGGAGGATCGCGGCACGCCGCTCCCGCTCGGCTGCGGTCTGCTCGGTCATCGCCTGCTTGACCGCACCCACCGGGTCGACCTCCTTGATCTCCACCCGCTCGACCTTCACGCCCCAGGCGTCGGTCTCGCGGTCCAGGATATCTCGGAGACGGGCGTTGATGATATCCCGGTTGTAGAGGACCTCATCGAGCTCCATATCGCCGATGATCCCCCGCAGGCTTGTCTGCGCCAGCGCCACCGTCGCCGACCGGTAGTTCATCACCTCAAAGTAAGCCTTCTCGGGGTCGATCACCCGGACGTAGACGATCGCGTCCACGTTCGTCGGGGAGTTGTCCTTCGTGATCACCTCCTGCCGCGGGACATCCATCACCTCGGTCCGGAGATCGAGTTTCTTGACCACCGTGATCAGCGGGACCACCCACCGGAATCCGGGGTTCATCCTCCCGATATAGCGTCCCAGGCGTATCTGGAGCCCCTGTTCGTACGGCTGGACGATCACTACGCCACGGGCGAAGATGATGATGATGACAATAATGAGAAAGACCGTGATCAACCCGGTCCACGGAAACTCTCCGGTAAGAAGCATACTACACAACCTCCTTCACAACAACATGCACTCCCTCGGAGTGGATGACAATAACCCTTCTCCCGGCCGGGATGCTCCCGGACTCGGAACGCGCGCTCCAATCCATGCTCCCGAGCCGCACCTTCCCCGCGAGCGTCTCCGGATCGACCGGCGTGACCACAATCCCCTCAAGACCGACGAGTGAGTCCCGGGAGAGGGTCTTCGGCGGCTCTTTCCCCGGCGTGAGACGGGCGTAGAGCCAGACGGTGACGGAAGCCGCCCCGATTGCCGCAAGAACCCCGACGACGAGACCGGCAGGAGAACTGAGGATATCGACGCCGAGGAGGAGAAGGACCCCGAGGAGGATCAGGACTGTCGCAGGAACGGCGATGAAATATCCCGGCTGATAGACCTCGATCAGGAGCAGCACCGCCCCGAGCACGATCAGCACCCAGCCGAGAGCGATCCCCTCTGCAAGCATAGGGAATGAGTCTACTTTCGGCTATAAAACTCTGCTGAAGGGCATTATCACCCAAGATGTATCACCGGCGTGATCCGGGGGCGGCACGTTCGCTCGACCGTCAGGAGCACGCTGTCCGCCGGGATGGTGCTGATCCGGAACGCTTCACCTGGCGCCGCGTGGAACGCGAGGACAGCAAACCGGAGCGCCACGACCCCGAGGATCGCCCCCTCAAGCACCGTGAGACTGCCGCCCGCCGAACCCATACAGGATCCTTGCCTGCAGGGGATATCCCGGCCTTAGGCCCTGCCTCCCGGCACGTTCGCGCGGGCAAAGATCATCGGGGCGCCGAACGAGACCCAGGCGCCGGCGGCGGCGGCCCGGAGATACTGGAGGATGTAAGCAGCCCAGGCAGGGTCTTGCGGGACGAGAAACCCGAGCCCGAACCAGATCACCCCCGTCACGACGATCCCGAACGCGTAACGGAGCAGGCGGGCGGACCCCTTCCCGACGGCACACATGCTCCCGTGGTGATGCTCTGCGGCCGCACCGGCCGCGAACCCGAAGAAGAGCCCCGACGCCGTGACGGCGTCCCGGAGAAAGAGCGGGTGGATCGACTCGCCGGACCGCTCAAGCGCCCCCGCCGCCCAGGATGCCGGAACCTGCCAGTCACCGAGGGCGGTGAGGGCGGCAAAGGATATCAGCGCCAGAATGAGGGAACCCGCGAACGCGACGGTCACCTGCCGGGAGAGCGGGAGGGCGGCGACCCGGCGACCCACCGGCTCCTCGAGGACGAGGAACCCGAGAAGGACGATGACGCCGATTGCCCAGCCCGCAAGGACGTCGGTCGGGAAATGAACCCCGAGAACGACCCGGGACACGCCAATAAGGAAGATCATGGCAACCGCAACGAGAGAGAGCCACGTTTGCCGGACGTCGGCGGCGATCAGCCCCCAGAATGTCACCGCTCCCTGGGCGTGCGCCGATGGCAGCCCGAACGACGGGTGACTCCCGAGCGCCCGGACCTCCGGGCTGACCCAATAGGGACGGGGAAGATGAAACGCGACTTTCAGGGCCTCATTGAGCCCGCCCGATATCCCGATGAGAAGCCCGAGACGGAGCCCAAGACGCGGATCCCAGCACCAGTAGAGGATCGAGATGGCGAGCAGGTAGAACTCAGGCTGACCGAGGAGAGAGAAGAACTGCATCGGGGCCGCGAGCCACGCAGCCCCGACCTGGAGCGCCTGGATGAGCGCAATCTGGAAGTCGGTCATACCAGTCCGGAGAGATCAAGGTTCGCGAGTAGCTGGGGCATCGCCGCAGCGGTCCCGTTGATGATGAACTGGATGGCTATCGCGAGCACGATGATCGCCATCAGTTTCGGGACGACCCGCAGCCCCCCTTCCCCGATGAGAGAGAATATCCGGGGTCCGTAGAGCATCCCGACGTAGGAGATGCCGAGAGCCACGATTATCCCGAGAAAGACGGCGGCGAGGCCGGCGATACCTTCCGGCCCCGAGGCGAGCAGGATCACCGTCGTGATCGTCCCCGGACCGCACGAGAGCGGGAAGGCCAGCGGGACGATGGCGATGTTCTCCAGGTCCGCGGCCGAGTAGGTCTCGCTCTTCGTGCCGAGCATCCCGGTCGCCACGCTGACAAGCAGGATACCGCCGGCGATCTGGAATGCCGGGACGGTGATGCTGAAGATCGAGAAGATCAACTGCCCGGTGAGAGCGAAGAAAGCGAGCACGATGAAGGCTATCTTCATGGTGGTCTGAATGATATTCCGGCATTCGCACCTGTCCATCCCCTCGGTGAGCGCCGAATAAACCGCGACTGTGGAGGCCGGGTTCATCACCGCGACGATCGAAGCGACCGAGACCAGACTGAACCCTACAAACTCGACAAGCTCGGTGATCAGGTCCACGCCGGATCACCATACCAGAGGATCATACAGCGAGGTATGCGCCCCGGAAGCATACGTATTTTACGGTTCTTCAGCCGCAGCCACTTCGGGAACGTGAACCGCCGGGAATGCATCGAGGAGCGCCCGCGTCAGTTCCGCCCCGAGCGACGGCTGGACGGACTCGAGCCAGAGGAAGAACCCGGCCATGTGGGGCGTCCGCCGACTCTCGAACTTGAACCCGCCCGTCCTGTTTGGCACCATCTTGAGGTACTCCTTCTTGTTCCGTGTCCGCAGATAGATGATCGGCCGGTACTCCGGGATGTTCACAGCCAGGATAACCTTCGAGAACTGTTTCTGGATCGTCTCCGGATCGTAGGTCTTTCCCTTGATCCGGATGGGGTAGCGGGTGTCAAGCATCCGGATAGCAGAGGGGTAAAGGCCGCCGAAGAGAACTTTCTTCACGATCGGCGGGATCTCGTCCGGGGTGCCGAGTTCCCCGACGCCTTTCTTTGAGGTGACGGCGGCGACGATGCTCTGCAACCGTTCGTCATGCAATTTCTTGTAGTCGAACGGCCGCCGTGGAGGGATATCGGTGATCGAGATCAGTTTCTCGTGCCGGATCTGGCGAGGCGGACTTCGCTTCAGGTCCCGGGGGCGGATAAGTGCCTTCAGATTCTCGCAGGTAGGGGTGGTGAGGAGAGCGTTATCGGGCTCCTTGAGGAGGCGGCGGACGACGGCCGTCCTGGATATGTCGACCGAGGAGATGAGGAGGAACGGCACGGTCGGCTGACCGTAGAGGTAGCCGAAGAGCTGTTTCTTGTAGTGGATCTCCGCCTCGAACTCTTTTAAGTCAGCGGGAGAGGTGATGATCTCGCCGAACGTCAGGGCCCCGGTATGGTCGACAAGCATCATGTCCACCTCGGCAAGGTCCTGGCCGTTTCCCCGGACCTTGATATCCCCGATGTTCGAGTAAAAGAGCCCATTCTGGCCGAGTTGCGCACGCCGGACCTTCGACGGCCCGTCGGCCCCCCGGGCCACGACAGAGAGGATGAGGTCGGTCTGAGTCGAGAGGTCGAGGATCATCTCGTAGACAATCGCCTCAAACCACCGCCCTTCGGCGGTCCGCATCTCAGGGAGATCCTCGGAGAAGAGTTTTTTTCGATCAGCGGGGCGCAGGTGGCGCAGCGCTCTCATGATGATCGCCCGCGTCGGCTGAAGCGAGCTGAAATTTTTGTCGAGCCACGTAATCATTTGCAACATTCGTTCCACACAACTCTGGTATTGCTATCGTATTGAGGACCGGATGAGGGTCGGAGCACTCTCTGACAGGGAGTCTATCATCCTGCAGGTGCTCATAGAGTTTCCGGTCTCCAGGACTATGAAATTACGCATGGTCTCACCACCCCGGGAGGGGGGCATCGTCGCGATCGCCCGCACGACCGACTCCGGGCTCGAGAGAGATAGGTCACTCGTAGCGGAGCGCCTCGATGGGATTTAACCGCGCCGCCTTCCACGCAGGATAGAACCCGGCAACGATGCTCACTGCCGTCCCGAACGCCATCGCAAAGGCGGTGTAGCCGATTACCACGGCAACGGGGATACCATCCCCTCCCGAGACGGCGAAGTCGGCAAAGAGGCCCGCTACAGAGGTGGTGACAGAGTAGGCGATCGCCATGCTGACGACCCCACCGGCAAGACTGCCGGCGATCCCCAGGATCAGGCTCTCGTAGAGGAACATGAGGAGCACCTCCCGCCTTCGCGCCCCGATGCTCCGCATCAGCCCGATCTCCCCTGTCCGCTCCGTCACCGATATGATCATGACGTTGAGGATGCTCACGCTCGCAACGAGAAGCGAGACCGCGCCTATCCCGATGAGGAAGATGTTGATGGCGTCGAAGGTCTCGTAGTAGATCTCCAGGATCTCACGCGAGTCGAGCACGTCCACGACTTCTTTCCTGCGGTTGACCTGCTGGTCGATAGCGACCTTCACCTCCTCTATCTCGGCAAGATCGCCGACCTTCACGATGACCCGGCTGTAGTCCTGATCCCCGTGCCGCTCCGTGTACCACTCCTCCGTGACGATGAGAGCATAATCCGGGTTGATATCGATGCCCATCCCCCGTTCCGCCGCTATCCCCGCAACGCGGACGCTCTCGCCCCCGACCTCGATGCGGCTTCCGGGATGCAGGTCGAGTTCATCGGCAAGGAGCGAGCCCACCATCACCCCCGAAGACCCCGCCCGCGGGTAGGTCCCGGCTTCCTCCTCCAGCAGGAAGGGAATCTCGGTCGCCGGCATTGCGTAGAGCGCCACGTAGCCGCCCTTATCCCTGACCTGGAGGCGATCTGAGGCGAGGATCATGGGGATAACACGGTGCTGTTCGGCGGCCTTCTCAATCAACCCGAGGTCCCTCCCTGAGATCCGCGCAGCAAGGGTGTTGCGGGGGTCGAACGGGTCGCCGCTCGATATCGCGAGATGCGGCGTGACGAGCAGGGTGTCGCTCACATCCGAGACCATCCCCCCTACGAGTACCGAGAGGCTGCTCCCCATGATGCCGAGAGAGGCGATCGCGACGACACCGATGATGATGCCGACCGTTGCGAGGACCGAGCGGACTTTGTGCCGCTTGAGGTTCCGGACCGCGAGATCGAGGAAGATCATGTCCTGTCACACCCTGTCATCGCTGCCGCATCGCATCGACCGGGGCCAGTCGCGAAGCGATCCAGGCCGGGTAGAACCCGGCCGAGATGCTGGTTGCGATACCGAACGCCATCCCGAAGATGATGTACCCGACCGCGCTCAGGTTGAAGACCGTGAAGTTCTCGCCGAATGTCGTCCCGGCCGTGAAGACCTCGACCGCGGCGATGCTGATCAGGTAGCCGAAGACGGTGCTCGCGATGCCGCCGATGACGCTTCCGATGAGCCCGAGGATCACCGCTTCGTACAGGAAGATCCGGAGAACCTCCTGTCTGAGGGCGCCGATGCTGCGCATGACGCCGATCTCCCGGATACGTTCCGTCACCGAGATATACATGACGTTGAGGATGTTGACGGCAGCGACAACGAGAGATATCCCCCCGATACCGAGAAGAAAGACCGTGATCTGCTGGTAGATCTCCTCGTACTGCTGGAGCATCTCGCGCGAATCGAAGATATCCACCACCTCATCCCGCCGGTTGACCCGGCTCTCGATCGTCTCCTTCACGGTATCGATCTGCTCCGGAGCGCCGACCCGGACGATGACCATCGGATAGGCGTCGTGGGCCCCGAAGTGACCCTCGTACCAGTCGTCGGGGACGACGATCGCGTAGTCGGGGTTGATGTCGACGGCAAACCCGCGCTCTGCAAGCACGCCGGCCACCCGGATGCTCTGGTTCCCGATGGTGAGCCTTGAGCCAGGGGTTATGCCGTACTCTCGGGCAAGGTAGGTCCCGACGAGCGCTCCCGGCTGGTTCTGCCGGGGGTACTGCCCTTCCGCGATCTCGAGCAGGACGGGGATATCGCCCGATACGAGCCCGATGATCTGGGTATACCCGCTCTCGCCGCGGCCGAACTCCACCTCTTCCGCGCCCTGGAGCACCCGGATGGTGCGATGCGGGGCTGCCGCCCGCCGGATCTCCTCGACCTCGCGGGCGGGGATGCCGGCGTCCACCGCCGTCCGCGGATCTCCGGCAAAGGTCTCGCCGATCGCGGTGTGCGGCGTGATCACAACTGTGTCCCCGACATCAGTGATGATGTTCGCGACGAGGAGGTTGATGCTATTGCCCATGATGCCGAGGGAGGCGATCGCGACGACACCGATGACGATCCCGATGATCGAGAGCGCCGAACGGATCCAGTGCCGCCGGAGGTTCCTCGCCGCGAACGAGAAGAAGGTCACACCAGCCTCCCATCGACAATCCGGATCGTGCGGCGGGCATACGCAGCGACCCCCGGGTCGTGAGTCACCATGATGACCGTCTTGCCCTCCCGGTTCTCCGCCGCGAGGATCCCCATGATCGCGGTCCCGGTCTTCGAGTCCAGGTTCCCGGTCGGCTCGTCGCAGAGGAGGAGGTCGGGGTCGTTCACGAGCGCCCGGGCGATCGCCACGCGCTGCTGTTCGCCGCCCGAGAGTTCGCCCGGTCTGTGGGAGAAGAGGGCGTCGTCGAGGTGCATCATCCGCAGGACCTCAATCGCCCGTTGCCGGCTCTCCTCCCTGCCGGCGGTGAGGACGAGGGGGAACTCGACGTTCTCGACCGCCGAGAGGAGCGGGATGAGGTTGAACTGCTGGAAGACGAACCCGATGCGGTCCCGTCGGAGCCGGGTGAGGTCGTCGTCGCTCATCCGGGAGATCTCCTGCCCGGAGAGGTAGATCTTCCCGGAGGTCGGGACGTCCAGACAGCCCATCATGTTTAAGAGCGTCGATTTCCCGGAGCCCGAGGGCCCCATCACGGCGATGAACTCGCCCGGTTCGACGGTGAGGGAGACGTGGTCGAGCGCCACGACATCGCCGGCCGGGAGTGGATAGATCTTGCTCACATCCTCGAACCGGAGGATGGGCGTGCTGCTCGTCGCCGCCTTCTCCGAAGGGGCGTCGACTGTGATGAGGCCGGGACGATCGGTTTCCACACAGGAGAATGGAGAGAGCCCCTACTTCAACGTTACTCCCGCGCGGCCCGGGAGCCGACATAAAGCCTTTGACGGCAGAGGGCGATACCTCTTGATACAACCGCCGCCCCGCCGGGGATCCGAGGAGAGCATGGGACAGAACAACATCTACATCATCGGCCACAGGCAGCCGGACACCGACAGTATCTGTAGCGTCATCGGCTACGCCGAACTCCGTAACCACGCCGAACCGGGGAAGTACATCCCCGCCCGGTGCGGAGAGGTGAGTGCCGAGACACGGTTTGCGCTCGATACGTTCAACGCTGAAGCGCCGGCCTATATAGCGAGCGTCGAGCCCACGGTATCGGATATACCGCTCGACACCCGGAGCGTCCGGCAGGACGTCCCGACAATCGACGTCGCCGCCCTGATGGACACCTACGACATGCGGAACATGCCGATCACGGACGAAAACGAGACCCTGGTCGGCCTCGTCAGCGAGTATGGCCTTGCCCGGGCCTACGTCCGGAAGAACCCCCGAGAACAGCTCTCGCTCATACCGATGCCGCTTGAGACGCTCGCCCGCATCCTCGACGCCCGGACGGTCGTGCCGGCACGCGAAACCCTCGGGGAAGGCCGGGTCTACACCGTCATCGACGCCCTGCACGTCACCCTCTCCCGGATGACACCGGACGACATCGCGATCGTCGGGGATAACGAACCGGCCCAGCTTGCCCTGATATCGGCCGGGGTCGCCGCACTCATCATTGCCGAAGGGGCGCCGGTGGGCGAACGGGTGATCGCCGCCGCCCGGACACGAGGGGCTGCCGTGCTTTCGACGACGCTCGATGCCTTCAGCGTCGGCAAGATGATCAGCCTCTCTCTTCCAGCGAGCATGATCATGGAGACCGATGTCCCCACGGTGCGAATGGAGGATTCAATCGAGTACGCGAAACAGATCGTCTCGAACTCCAAGTTCAGGACAGCCTGTGTCGTCGGGGAAGGGCGGCAGCACATCGGGCTCATATCCCGGACGACATTGATGCAGGACGTCCAGAAGTCGGTGATCCTGCTCGACCACAACGAGTACTCCCAGGCCGTGGACGGGATCGAGCAGGCCGATATCCTCGAGATCATCGACCACCACCGCCTCGGCGCGATCTCTACCCTCAAGCCGGTGAAGTTCCTGAACGACCCCGTGGGGTCGACCTCGACGATCGTGGCGAACAAGTTCATCGAGGCCTGCGTGGAGCCCACGCCGTCGACCGCCGGGCTCCTCCTCGCGGGGATCCTCTCGGACACGCTGGTGATGAAACTCTCGACAACCACGCCCGTGGATATTCGGGCGGCGGACTACCTCGCGGAGATCACCGGGATCGACCCGGCCGAGTTCGGGCCGGAACTGATCCGGAGAGGCATGGACCTTGATGGCCTCCCCAGGGAGGAACTCCTCACCCGGGACATGAAGCGTTACAACCTCTTTGGGCGGAGCATCATGGTCTCACAGGTGATGACGTCGTCGTTTGCGTTTGCAGAGAACAACGCCGGCGAGATCCGGGCCGAACTCGAGCACTTGCGGACGACGATGGGGGTCGACTGCTTCTTCGCTCTCTTTACGAACGTCTTCGCGAACGCAAGCGACCTCTTCGCCGCCGGGGACGAAGCCTGCATCACCAAACTGGACCTGCGGGACCAGCCCGTCCGGCTCGAGGGTGTCATGTCCCGGAAAAAAGATTTTATCCCGAAGTTCGGGCAGATGTTCCGGCAGCTCTAGCCGCCGGAGCCCTATCACTTCTTTCTCTGCCGGAGTACATCGGCAGCGTAGCGGGCGAGCCAGTAGACGCCGTCGGTCGAGGGGTGGACCTCGACGATATCGTCGAACTCGTCGACGGTGACGCCCTGTTTCATCAGGTAGCCGATGTAGGAGAGGAGGTTCGACGCCCCGGGGACGGCGGCGGCGGCCCCGATGAGTCGGCCGGTCTCCGGATCGACCCTGACCTGCGCAAGCCCGGCAAACCCTCCCGTCACGTCCCAGAACGAGCCGGGGCCTGCGGGTGCGGGGGCTGATAGGGTGAAGCCGCCTTCGGGACCGGCCGTGGCAGAGGCATAGTCGTAGCGGAGGCTCATCGCGTGGGGAATGCCCATATAGTCCATGATGGTGGGATGACCGAGGATGTTCTCGGCTGCCACCACGCCCTCCCGGCGGGCAGCGGGGGTGAGGTACGGCGGGCCGATGACGTCGCCGGCGGCGTAGACATTGGGGAGACTGGTCCGCATCTGCCGGTCCACGATAACTGCGCCGTCCGGGCCTTTGCGGAGGCCTTGCAGCGACTCCGACCGGGGGACGAGCCCGGTGGCCAGCAGGACGGCGTCGGCCGCTAACTCCTCGCCGCCGGAAAGAAGGACCGAACGAACCCTTCCTGCACCCTCGATACTCGCAAGCCCGGTCTCTTCCCGGACGCCGACCCCGGAAAGATCGCGCAGCGCAGCGGAACGCATCTTCGGATCAAGGTCCCGGAGCAGCCCGTGCCGGGTGACGATCTCGACCTCGGACCCGAAGGCATGGAATATGTGGGCGAACTCCGCCGCCACCACACCGCCGCCGACGATGACCATCCGCCGGGGAAGATCAGGCATCTCGGGAAGCGTCTGGTAGGTGTAGACGCCGGAGAGGTTGGTACCGGGGATCTCGGGGATTGCCGCTCGCGACCCGGTGGCCGCGAGGACGGCGTCTGCCCGGACCTCCTCGTCGTCGATGAAGACCCGGTTGCCTTCCAGGCGACCGACGGCGCCATAGATCACCTCGACCCCCGCCCGGCGGGTCTCGGCATCGAGGACCGAGGAGAGTTTCTCCTGGACCTCGCAGACCCGCTTCCGTATCGCCGGGTAGGAGACAGTCGGGACCGAATCGAGGATACCGAGGTCTTTCTGGGTCCGCGCGTACTCGACGAGCCGGGCGGTATCGTTCAAGGCACAGACAGTCATGCACCGCTCGTGGAGGCACTGTCCGCCGATCTTACGCCGCTCGATGAGCCGGACCTCCGCCCCGGTCTGCGCGAGGTGCATCGCCCCGAGCCTTCCCGCGGGCCCGCCGCCGATGACGACAATCATGGTATACCTACAGCAGTTCGACACCCTCGTCCATCGGCATCGAGAGGACCTCGCCGGTGAACCCGTTGACCTCGACGATCTTGCTCCCGCCCCGGACCTGCCAGACCGGGACGTAGATGGTCTCGAGATCGACCTTGATGTTGCTCCGGTCAGGTTTGAGGGTTTTCTCCTCATAGAAGATGGCATCGCCTTTCTCGTAGCGGAACCGCACCCGCTGGGTGAGTCGGTCGACGACGTCCCGCACGATCTGCTCCTCGACGTCCTCCCGCACGAGCCGGGCAGGCACGATCTCGGAGCCGAACGGGACAGTTCCCCGCTCGATCTCGCCAGGGTCGATCTCCATCTTGATGCCGTTGATGGCGTTGATGGCCCCGGCTCCTTCGGCGTCGAAGGAGACCAGCCGGTCCTTCACCTCGCGCTCGCCGGTGCTCACATAGTGATAACTCCAGTACGGGATGAACCGGCACTTCGCCGACCCGTGCAGACCGGCAATGCCGGAGGCGCGCTTCTCGGCAACCCGGAGGGGCAGGTGGGGCAACTCCGGCCCCGCTTCCTGCTCTTCCTCCTCCGCCACCGCAGGGCCGGCCTCTGCCGGCCTGTCCCGGATCGCCGGGGCCGGGCGGCCGAAGTCCAGAACCAGGCTCTGTCCGAGCAGATCGGCAAGCGCGGCCCTGCCTGCGTAGCGGGTGAACTCGTCCACACCCCATCGTATGCAGTCCTCTGTCCGCACCGCGGGGTCGAGGGCGAAGAGCAGCTTCCTGCAGACCAGATCGTCGTTGCCGGTGCGCAGCCGGTAGGTCATCGAATCGAATTCCCTGATCGTCTCCGGGTCGTCGGAGCAGAGCACCACCAGGGCGTTGCCGTTCCCGATTGCAGAGAAATCCAGCGGCTCGCCGACCTCCGCAACATCGTATGAGGCTGCCGTGAAGATCTGCTTCAACGTGTTCCGGGCTTTCTCCCGAATCCCACTCTCCATTCACCGTACAATACCACAGAGAGGTAGAACAAGCTTTCCCTTCAGGGTCGGCCGACAGGGGGTTGGTTCCCTGAAGTTCACCCGAAGGCAACACTTTTTCCCCTATCATGCAAGAGATCTGGTAATGTATGTCCCCCTGAAGTTCACCAATCACCGCATCGAGGAATACGCGCTCAGGGTGACCTACCGCCCGGAGGAGGACGTCGGGAAGATCATCTACAACCTCTCGCTCATCGAGAGTGGCGACCTTGAGTTCACGCTCTCCATCATGAAGGAAGCGCACAGAGCGGGCATCACCATCAGCGACCGGATCCGGGTCGCCGGGCCGGGGGAACGGGTCGACGGTTACACCGTACCGGACGGCAGGCACGCAATCTGTACGATGTGCAGTATTACGCTCGATGCCCTCCTCCTGCAGCGCGGCATCCCGATCAACCCGATCGGGGGCGGTATCGTCGAGGTCGATGAGCGTGTTGCGCAACGGTTCACGAGCATGATCCTCTACCGCGATACGACGCTCGATCCGCTCGAAGTCCTGATCTCCCAGGAGACCACATCGATCCTCGACGTTATGCACTCCGGAAGCGGCAACATCCTTGCAAACATCCGCGAGTGCCACATGGAGGCTGAACCGCTTATGGGAACGGTGCTCGACGAACTCTCGTCAATCGGGTTCTCCGGTATCCTTGATATCGGCGCCCCGAACGTCCCCCTGCTCGGGGTCCCGGTAAGCCCGCAGTACGTGGGCGTGGCGATGGTCGGGGGCACGAACGCACTCGCGGCGGTCAAGGAGACTGGACGACCGGTGGTGACCCGGGCGCTCAAAGGGCTGATCGACGTCCGCGAGATGGGCTACCTGAAAGACTACTGACCTGCAGCCCTCGCCCGTTCCGTGACGCTGGCGATATG
Organism: Methanoculleus sp.; assembly: GCF_035363275.1. Lineage (NCBI taxonomy): Archaea > Methanobacteriati > Methanobacteriota > Methanomicrobia > Methanomicrobiales > Methanomicrobiaceae > Methanoculleus > Methanoculleus sp. The sequence continues at coordinate 39,496 of NZ_DAOSET010000011.1, forward strand.
CCGCCGCACAAACTGGACAAAACCCGCAGACTCCGAGTAGAGGGCCGAGGGCTGCTCCCCGCTCGAACCCAGCCAGAGCAGCGTCCTGGCATCGTCCACTAAAAAGACCCCGGATCGCTCATACGGCAGCAGTTTCCCCTGCGTGGGGTGGACCTCGCACGGGGCTGCAAGCGGCAGGATATGAATGCCGAACCGGGAGGGGCGCTCACCCGGCAACCGATCCGTGACGATATCGACCTGGACAGAGCCGAGGACATCGTTGAGCAGCGCGAGCACGCCTCCTTCAAGGAGGTCGTTTGCCGCGAGCACCTCTACGCTCCGCTCCGCTCTCCGGAACATCTCCGCAAGGCGTGTCTTGATATTCTCCTCCCCGTAGATGGTCCAGATCAGTTCCTGGCTCCCCCGGACCTCCGGTCCTTTCTCCCGGTAGATCGCATCGAGGGTTTTGCGGGCGTTCTCCGCGTCGCTCTCGATCCGACGCATCAGGTTCTCGACACCCCGGTCGGGGGGGACCGCGTCGAACCGTTTGGGCGTGGTGTGCGAGACGCAGACCAGCTCCTTCTGGACGAGCCGGTCGAGGACCGGGTAGACGGATGCGCGCGGCACCCCGGAAGTCTCGTGGACCTCGGTCGCGGTCGCGCCCGCCACCCTGAGAAGGCCGATATACACAAGAGCCTCGTACTTCGTAAGACCCAGTGATTTTAGAGATTCCAGGAGGTTATTTGGAATATCCCGGGGAGCAGTCATGCCATCATGTATATATACCCTCCAGGGATAAATGTTGTTGCTAATATAACAACAAGGTGACGAGATGCGTTGGCAATACGTACCGGTAATGCTCCTCGTGCTGGCACTTCTGGCTGTGCCGGCATCAGCACAGGGAGCCAAATACCTCTATGGGAATCCCGAACTCTCGGCGACGATCGCCGGCACCAACGAGTTCGCGCCGGGTACCGAGACCGGTCTCACGGTGATTATAGCCAATAACGGTTTGAACACAATTAAGATGGTCGGATCGACGATCATCACCCCCGATGACCTGCCAAACACCGCAAAACTGGCCACCGCGGCGCTCAAGAGTGAGGGTACGCCGTTCACCGTCAAGACGGACCCCCAGTTCTTGAGCGACATCATGGGCGGGGCCTCCCGGACCGCCACCTTCAACGTGAAGGTTGCCGACTCCGCGGAGCCGGGCACCTACGTGCTGCCCCTCGAGGTGACCTACACCTACCTGCAGGACGCCGAGGATTTAGGCGACACCCTCCGCTACAACTACCAGAAGAAGACCGAGACCCTGCCGCTCTCCGTGCGGGTGACGCCCGACCTCCGCGTCGAGGTCCTTGATATACGCTCCGAGTCGCTCAACGTCGGGACGGAGGGCTACGTCTCCATGACCCTGAAGAACATCGGGTCCGACCCGGCCGAGAACGCGATCGCAAAGGTCACAAGGAACGGCGAGAGCCCGCTCATCCCCACCGACGGCAACTCCTACATCGGGACGTTTGAGCCCGGAGAGACGGTGGACGTGAGGTTCAAGGTCTCGGTCGCCGATACCGCCGAGACCAAGTCCTACCCGCTCGACATCGTGGTCGCCTACGATGATTACGAGGGAAAAGCGATGACGTCCAAAGCAGTGACGATCGGTATCCCGGTCGGCGGCAAGATCGCCTTTGAGGTCGTCTCCCCGCCGGCAACGCTCAACCCGGGCCAGAAGAGCATTCTTGAGGTCGTATACAGGAACGCCGGCGCGGCAACGGTCTACAACGCCCAGGCCCGGATAAGCGCCGTCAGCCCTTTCACCAGCAGCGACGACACCGCCTACCTCGGCGACCTCGCTCCCGGGGAGAGCGCGACGGCGCGCTTCGAGGTGAACGTCGACGGTGACGGCACCGAGAAGGAGTACGGGATCGACTCTGAGATTCGTTACCGCGACGACCTGGACAACAGCAAGATCTCGGACACCATGAAGGTGCGGGTCGCGCTTGAGAAGAGGCAGGGGACTCTTTTCACGAACCCGGTCTTCCTTGTGGCCATTGCAGCCGTCATAATCGGCGCAGGGTATTATATATTCGTGTACCGTAAGAAAAGGTGATGAACGGGTACTGGGACGGGCCTAAACCGGAGCCGCAGGTAAGGACGATCGATGAGATGCGTGAGGTTCTCGCGGATCCCGGCTGCCCCTCCGATCAGCCCCTCTATTTTATGTACCGGGACCTCGCCCGGACCGACGACGACCGGGAGTGGCTCCGGCAGCAGCACGTCCGCTACGATATCACCGTCATTCCCGCCCGGACGCTCTGCGGGGAGTACGTCAAGACGAAGGGGCACTACCACACCGAGAACCCCGCAGGAACCCTCTACCCGGAGATCTACGAGGTGCTCGCGGGGAAAGGGCACTACCTCCTCCAGACCAAGAACGCCGACGATGTGGTGATGATCGAGGCCTCCGTCGGCGACAAGATCCTGATCCCGCCGGGATACGGCCACGTCACCATCAACCCCGGACGCGAGGACCTCGCGATGGCGAACCTCGTCTCGTCGGAGTTCTCGAGCAACTACGGCCCTTACGGGAAACTGCAAGGTGCCGCCTACTATGAGATGGAGGGGGGGGCGCTGGTGAAGAACCCGCGTTACCCCGACGCCCCGCCGGTGCGCTACTGCAGCCCGACGGAGGTCCCGGAGATCGGCATCGAGAAGGGGGTCGGGCTCTACGACCTCATCGGGCGGCCCCGGTCGGTCGCGTTCTTAAACCATCCCGAGCAGTTCATGGAGATCTTCGCCGACGTGACCGGCGGATGCCTGGTGATGCGGTAGAGGGCAAGACCGCTGTTCCAGAGAGGGTCAAGCACCGTTCAACTCTACCACCTGGTGTTCTTTAGAACATCGCAGATTCCGTATACGGATTTCCACCTGATATCGCCACTGGGGAGGGGCTGACGGGGAGGGGGGCTCCCCCTCCCCTGTCTCTATCCCGTATTTTGACATGTAACCCCACCCCACCCGGCCTCCGGCCTCCTCAGTCACACCTGCGGTGCTCCAACTCCTGCTGTTCCAGCAGTCGTTCCCAGCCCCAAGGGGCGGGGGCAGTGCATGGCGATAGCCCGGAGATATCAGTTGGTGGGGTGATGTGATTAGAGCAAAGTTGCCCTGAACTTCCACCTAAAGAAAGCAGAGTGTTTTTACCAAGGCCTTTTTGTTACGTTTTACCCTTTCCCACCGGTAAACTTACCAAACTCTCAGACATCCTCACTGTTCAGAACTCCCACATCTCATCGAGGATCTGGCACGTCCGGCAGACCCTCCCGCACGGCTTCGCACCTTGCGGTGCTCGAACTCCTGTCGTCCCGACAGTCGCATCTCCCACCTTGCGGTGCTCGAACTCCTGTCGTCCCGACAGTCGCATCTCCCACCTTGCGGTGCTCGAACTCCTGTCGTCCCGACAGTCGCTCCCCACACTTCTCACAGACCCTGAGCCCTTCACCGGTGACCCGCTCCGGCTCCCGGAGGGCCTCGCCCAGGTTGACGAGCGCGTACTTCGTCGCCGGGTGGCGGGAGGTGTACTCGTCGAGGATCTCCCGGACGTCTCCCTGCAGGACGTCGCCCGCATAGGGGCAGCCCGCAAGATCGAACCCCTCCACGTGGAGGAAGGAGTACAGCGCCACTTCGCGCTCCGGGATATACATGAACGGCTTGATCCGGGGGACCATCCCCTCCACCTCCCGCATGGGGCGGGTGAGCCGGTCCGGGTCGCCCCGGAGGACGTGTTCCAGGACCGACTGGGCCTCGTCGTCCAGGTTGAACCCGCAGGCGAACTTCGTGACCCCGTGCTCGCGGGCAAGCCGGTTCATCAGCGCCCGCCGGAGCACCCCGCAGTAGGAGCAGGAGAGATTCGTCCCCTTCCTGCCCACGATCTCATCGAGCGTGATTCCGTACTCGTTCTGGAAGGACGCCGTCATCCAGGGGACGCCGATGTTCTCCGCAATCGCCCGGGCCCGGGCCGGGTCGCGGTAGCCGGATATCCCCTCGTCCACGGTGATCGCCATCAGCCGGACGTCACGGCGCTCGCGGAGGAGTTTGTGGAGGAAATAGAGGACGGCGCTTGAGTCCTTGCCCCCCGATAGCGCCACCGCCACCGTGTCGCCCGACGCGATCCAGCGGTGCTCCCGTATCGCCCGCTTCGCCTTCGCCTCGAAATCCCGGTTGAAATGCTGCTCGCAGAGGTGCAGCCCCGAATACCGCTGGTAGATGACCGCATCGCGGCGGCACTTGCTGCACTGCATGATCTCTCGATCATGCTTTTATCACCGGGCCACATAAATGGTGTAGAAGATGCCCGTTCCTGCAGAATACGTGCGATCCCTGCACGCCTACGAACTCCGGATCCTTCTCGCCCTCGAACGCCTCATGCGGCGGTACCGGTGGGTGCCGCTCGAGATTCTCAAGTCAACGACCAGATTCTCGGAGTCCGAGCTCTCCTACCGGCTGGGCAGGCTGATGGCGATGGACATGGTCAGGTACGAGAAGGTCCCCTACGAGGGCTACGCTCTCGTCTTCAACGGCTACGACAGCCTGGCGCTCCACACCCTCACCCGCCGGGGTACCATCCAGGCGCTCGGGACCCTGATCGGCGTCGGGAAGGAGTCGGAGGTCTACGAGGCGATGGGGCTCGGGGTCGTGGTCTTGAAGTTCCACCGCGTGGGGCAGCGGTCGTTCCAGTCGGCTCGCGTCAAGCGCGGTTACATGCCGGAGGCCGGGCACTGCCCCTGGATCTTCGCCTCGAGCAACTCGGCGAAGATGGAGTACGACGCCTTGAAAACCCTCCACCCCGCCGTCTCCGTGCCGCTCCCCATCGACCAGAATCGGCACGTCGTGGCGATGTCGTTTGTCCCCGGCGTCAACCTCTCGCAGGCGACCGTCATGGAGCCGGAGGTCATTCTCGACGAGATCCTCGAGAACATCCGCGAGGCCTACCGCCTCGGCATCATCCACGGGGATTTGAGCGAGTTCAACGTCATGGTCGACGAGGGGCAGTGCTGGCTGATCGACTGGCCCCAGTGGGTCGAGACTGCTCACCCGAACGCCGGCGAGATCCTGGCTCGAGACATCGAGAACATCCTCCAGTACTTCAAACGGAAATACGGCCTCGTATACGCCTTCGACGAAGCACTGGCACAGGTGGTGGAGTGAAGGTCTTTGGCATCGACATCATCAAGGGCTCGGTCCGCTCCCGCACCCGGCGGCCCGTCTACGCTCTCGCCAGGGTGGAAGACGGCGAGGTCATGGACATCGAGGAGGTCACCGGGTTCCGACTCCAGCGCCTCCTCGCTACTGAGCAGCCCGATATCCTCGCGGTCGACAGCATCCAGGAGATCGCCGCCGACCGGCGCGAACTCTACGCATTCCTCCAATCACTTCCCCCCGCAACAATACTCGTCCAGGTGACCGGCGGCGAGAGGACAGAGAGCCTCCCGAAGGTCGCTGCCCGCTACAACATCAGTTTTAACAGGTTCGACCCCTACGCCGAGGCCCGGACCACTGCGCAGGTGGCCGCTCTCGGCGCGGGCGTCGAGGTGATTGCGTTTGAGAACACCACCGACGTCACGGTGAGCAGGCACCGGTCGCCGGGCCGGGGCGGGTGGAGCCAGAACCGCTACGCAAGGAAGATCCACGGCGCCGTGATGCAGAAGGCCCGCGAGATCGAGGCGAGACTCAAAGGCGCCGGCCTCGACTACGAGAAGAAGGAGACGAAGGCCTTCGGCGGGTATTCCAGGGTCGCGTTCAAGGTCATGGCCGCCCGGGAGATGGTCCCGGTCCACTCCTCGCGGGGCGCCGACGTCCAGGTCCGGGTGAGCGGCAGGGAACTCGACCGGATCCGGTTCGAACCGCTTTCCCGCCGCCCCCGCTACCTGATCGTCGGGCTCGACCCCGGGACGACCACCGGCATCGCCGCCGTGGACCTCGACGGGAACCTGGTCCTCCTCTCGAGCTCCCGCCAGATGACGATGTCCGACATCATCGAGGAACTCTACCGCGCCGGAAAACCGCTTATCGTCGCTTCCGACGTCCAGCAGATGCCCTACTCGGTCGAGAAGATCCGCCGTGCATTCAACGCCATCCCCTACACCCCGCGGCAGTCGCTCTCGGTGGAGGCGAAGTACGACCTGACCGCCGCGTTCTCCTACACGAACGACCACGAGCGCGACTCCCTCTCGGCGGCGCTGGACGCCTACCGGAGCCTCCAGAACAAGTTCAGAAACATCGCAAAGCGGGTGACGCCGGGAGTCGACCTCGACGAGGTGCGGGCCCGGGTGCTCCGGGGCCAGCCGCTTGATACGGTCCTCGCGGACCTGCAGGGCGCTCCACCGCCGGAAAAACCGGCGGCACCCCCCGCCGAGGCCGTTCCGGAGCGTCCGGTCGAGGACGAGCGGGTGATGGCGCTCGATGGGATGGTGAAAAGGCTCCGGACCTATGTCCAGGAACTCCAGGGAGACCTCCGGGAACGGGACCGGAAGGTGGAGCGCCTGCGGCAGGACCTGCAGCGAGCCCGTTCCGCGACGGAACGCAAGGTCCGGCGGGACGCGGAGCTGGCGACGAAGGACGCGACGATCGAGAGCCTGCGCGAGCAACTCCGGGGTGAGCGGCGGCGGTCCCGCCGGCTGAAGAAGCGCCTGGAGCGGATGCAGACGGTTGCAAAGATCGAGATCTCCGAGGACTACACCCCGCTCAAGGTGCTCGACTCCCTCACCCGCGAGGGAGTGCGGGGCCTCCAGGAGGGGGTCGGCATCTCGGCGGGCGACGTCCTCTACGTCCCGAGGGCTCACGGCTGGGGCCGGGGCGTGGTCAAAGACCTTGCAGGCGCAGGAGTGCGGGCGCTGGTCATCGACGGGGAGGAGCCCCCCGACCCGCACCTGGTCCGGGTCGCCCGCGAGGCGGGTCTCCCCCTTCTCCCCGCGGAGACCGTCGGACCGGAGATCCGGGGCAGGACCGGAGCGGCAAAGACCCGGAGTATCAAGGAGGCGATGGGCGAGTGGGAGGAAGGGCAGAAAGAGTTCCGGCGGGAGCAGGAGGCCGAACGGGTCGAGTATCTCTTCAAGGAGTACCGGAGCGAGCGGGAGAAGGAGGTGCGCCGCGGTGGATGAACGGGGCCTGCACCGGCTGATCGGGACGATCATCGACCCGGAGCGGCTCAGCGACGACTGCGCCGTCATCCCCTGCGGAAATCTCCTTATGGTCGCGAGCACCGATATGCTCCACGAGACGACCGATTTTCCCGCCGGGATGACCGACTGGCAGGCGGGCTGGATGTCGACGGCGGTCACGCTCTCGGACGTCGCGAGCATGGGCGCGGCGCCGGGCCAGGTGCTCCTCGCGGTCGGCCTTGATAGGCCGGAACGCCTCCGCGGGATCATGGAAGGCGCACGGGACTGCTGCACGGCGTTCGGCGCCGAACTTGTCGGGGGGGATCTCGACGCCCACCGGGAACTGACGATCGTGAGCACGGGCCTTGGGGCCGTCGCCCCACAACACCTCGTCCGGCGTCGGGGGGCGCGGCCGGGTGACGTCATCGCAGTCACCGGGACGCTCGGCGAGGCCCAGGCCGCTCTCTCCGGTTACGACAGGCATCTAAAAGAACTCCTCGAACCACAGCCCCGGGTGAGGGAGGGGCAGGCGCTCGCCCGGGCCGGGGTCTCGGCGATGATGGACATCTCCGACGGCCTCGCTCTCTCGCTTTACGACCTCCTCAGCGTGAACGACTGCGGCTTTGCCGTCGATTCCGCCCGGCTTCCGCTCCCGGCAGGGGTGCCGGAGGACGAGGGGCGGGAACTCGCGCTCTACGGCGGGGGAGACTTCGAGCTCCTCTTCACCGCTCCGCCGGGAATCCTCCCGGTCCCGGGGGTCGAGGCCCGCGTCATCGGCGAGGTCATAGTGGAGCAGACGGTCCTCGTGGATGGAAGGCCGCTCGAACGCAGGGGCTATCTGCACGAGTGGACCGGTTAGGACGCGGCCCTTGCCCCCATCCGCCGCCACTCCCAGAAGATATACACAAGGCCGATGACCGCAAAGACGAAGACCACCGCCTCGGTCACGAGGATGCCCTGCGTCTGTGCAAGATAGACAGCGGCGGCGTCCACGGCGGCGTGCCAGAGGATGGCAAGAACGAGGAGCGTTTTCTTGCCGTAGACGACGGCGGCAAGCACCATCAGCGACCAGGCGATGTGGAGGGTGATCGTCATCATCCGTTCGGCGAGTCCCGGCAGGAGATCGAGCGGGGTGAGGGCGCGGAGGGCCTCGATCTCCGCCCGGACGAGGGGGTCGTCGGGCAGGGGGATCCCCCCACCGTCGCCGGTGAGGAGGAGGTAGGAGACCATGCCCGAGAGAACGACCAGCGCGACGATCATGCTCTCGACACCGCCCCACCCGGTCCCGAAGAGGAGGCCGTTCTCGCGGGTGAGGGGAATCTTTTGCCGTCCGAAAAGGTAGCGATAGACAAGGTAGCGGCCGACCTCCTCAAAGAGCCCGGCCATGAGGCCGAGGTAGATTGCGAGGGCGGCAAGCGCCGCCGTCGTCCCGGACGGCAGGAGAGCGAGGTAGAGCGGCGTCTGCGTCACCAGGACGAGCGGGGCATGGACGACCTGCACGACGATGAAGAAGAGGGCCCCGAGCGCGAAGACCCGCCACGAGAGGTCGAACTGTTTGACAAACCAGTAGCCGAGCGCGAGCGGAACGATGATCTCGAGCAGGGCGACGACGGCGAACGCGGCGACAACCAGTGGGTCCATAGAGCAGAGTATTTGGCTAATTATTTAACGATTGTCGCGGTACAGGTGAGAGAAAGGATCAGACCGCCATGATTACAGAGCACCCGGGAGCAGCCCCGGAGGGTGGAACCAGTTCCCGTCATGCGGGCCAGGGCGCCGGGGCCCGGTTCTCGAACAACTTCGACTTCCTGCGGTTCGCTGCGGCGGCGGCAATCGTCGTCACGCACGCTTACGCGCTCAGGCTCGGCTATGTCGGCATAGGGCTCACCGACCCGTTCGTGCTCATCGGGCAGGGGGCGCTTGCAGCCCTCCTCGTCACCAGCGGCTACCTGATCGCGGCAAGCTGGGAATCGACCGCATCCCCGCTCCGGTTCGCCTGGAAACGGTTCCTCCGGGTGGTCCCGGCCCTTGTCCTCGCGATCGCCCTGACGCTCTTCGTCATCGGCCCACTGATGACGACCCTACCTATAGGGGAATACTTTACCGCCCTCTTCTCCCCGGCCGGGCTCGCCACCATCCCCTTCTTTGAGAACGGATCGGCCATAGGCCTCTTCCAGGAGAACCCGTGGACCTACGTCAACGGCTCGCTCTGGACGATACCCGTCGAGGTCGCGATGTACGGTGTCGTCGCAGTCCTCGGGATAGCCGGATTTCTGTGGCGCAAGTCCGCTCTCCTCGCCCTCGCCGCCGTAAACGTCCTCCTGTGGATGGCCTGGTTCGACGACCCCCGGATGGCGAAGATCCGGTTCACCCTCTACTTCATCATCGGCGCCTACCTCTACCTCCACCGTGAGCGGATCGTCTACCGGCCGGTCATCGCCGGGGGGCTGCTCCTGCTACTCGGCGCTTCAGTCCTGACGCCCTACCCGGCCATCGTCGGGGTGATCGCCATCCCCTACCTCACCCTCTACGCCGCACACCTACCGGTCCCGTTTCTGAACACCTTCGGCAGATCGGGTGACTTCTCCTACGGCATCTACATCTACCACTACCCGGTCCAGCAGGTGCTGATCCAGGCCGCGGGCAACACCCTCCTCCTCCCGGCACTCGGCGGGCTCTCGTTTGCCGTGACGTTTGCTCTCGCGTTCCTCTCCTGGCACCTCGTCGAGCGGCGGGCGCTGGCGCTGAAGGGAGCCTCGCCGGCAAATGTCGTCCGGGAGTACCGGGTGCGTGCGGAAGCCCTCCTCTCCGCCGGGCGGTGAGAGACGGGATGACGCCCGGCAATGACGCCGGCAGCACCTATTATCCCGGATAGAAGCGTAAAGATTACTTGTTACAGAGGATACGAGAGTATGGCGTACTATTTTGCCTCGCGCATGGAAAAGACGCCCCGATCCTTCATCCGCGAGATCCTCAAAATGACTGAGAAGCCCGAGGTCATCTCGTTCGCAGGGGGGCTCCCGAACCCCTCGCTCTTTGCCGTTGAGGAACTGGCGACGGCCGCGCGAGACGTCATGGCGGATGCGGGGAGGGCAGCCCTGCAGTACAGCACGACCGAAGGCTATCTCCCGCTGCGGGAGTTCATCGCCGAACGCTACCGGCAGCGCCTCGGTCTCTCTGTCGGCCCGGACGAGATCCTGATCACGAACGGCTCCCAGCAGTGCCTTGACCTCATCGGGAAGGTCTTTCTGGACCCGGGCGATCCGGTCTTCATCGAGCGGCCGGGCTACCTCGGCGCGATCCAGGCATTCTCTCTCTACGAATCCGCGTTCCGTCCCGTGCCGCTTCTTGACGACGGTCCTGATATCGACTGTCTGAAAGCGATGCTGGAGGAGACGCCGGCCAGGCTCTTCTACGGCGTCCCGAACGCGCAGAACCCGTCCGGAATCACCTATTCAGAGGAGAAGCGGCGTGCCATCGCTGCCGCACTCGCCGACACCGGGACGATCTTCGTCGAAGACGACGCCTACGGGGAACTCCGGTTCGACGGGAGACACCTCCCTTCCGTCAGGCAGTACCTCGACGATGCGACGATCATCACCGGTTCTTTCTCCAAGATCGTCACGCCCGGACTGCGGATCGGCTGGGTCGCTTGCCCCCACGAGATCCTCGGGCAGATCACCGTGGCGAAGCAGGCCTCCGACCTGCACTCAAACACCCTTGCCCAGCGAATTATCGCCCGGTACGTCGAGACAAACGATATCGACGCTCATATCGAGCGGATCACCCGGGCATACCGCATACAGCGCGACCTGATGATCGCTGCGATCGAGGAGGAGTTCCCGGAGGGCGCCCACTACACCCGGCCGGATGGCGGGATGTTCCTCTGGGTCACTCTCCCGGAGGGCTGCTCGACCATGCGGCTCCTTGAGATCGCCCTCCGGGCGAACGTCGCGTTCGTGCCGGGCAGGGCGTTCTACGTCGATGGGGGTGGGGACACGGCGATGCGCCTGAACTTCTCGAATGCAGGCGAAGAAGAGATCGTCGAGGGGATCCGGCGCCTCGGCGCAGCGATCCGCACGTTCACCGGGTGATCCCCCCGGCTCAGAGCATCCTCTCGAGGATCTCCACCACATCCCGGACGTACCCGGGGCAGAGGGTCCGGGTGAGACCCTGCTCGCGGGCCCGGCCGAGCCCTTCGTCGGTCGAGAGATTGCAGTCGAGGAGCCCGGTGCATGAGACGGTCCCGTGCTTCCGGACGAAGCGGGCGATGAACTCCTGCGTGACGGCGTAGGTCCGCTCCTTCGCCTCTTTTCCCTCAGGACCGGTGCTCCCGAACAGGAGCCCGATCACGAGGACCGCGCCCGATACGGCCCCGCAGGCGCCCCCCGTATGCCCCACTCCGCCCCCAAACCCGGTGGCCGCCCGGAGGATGACTTCCTCCGGCACCCCGGCGTCGCGGGCGAAGACCGAACTGACTGCCTGCGCACAATTACAGCCCTGCATGAAGCGGGCAACCGCTCTCTCCGAACGTTCTGTCGTAGAACTCACCTGAAGGGGTGATTCGCTACCCGCCCCCTTCAAACTTGCGCGGGAGGTCCGGGGGAAGATATTAAGAGTCGGTCAGGGAAAGAAGAGACCAGGAGAAGAGCGTTACCATGTGGAGAGGAGCAGTGATGATCGTTCTCGTCGCCGTTCTGATCCCGGCAGCGGCAGGAGCGGAGGCATCGTACCGGAGCATACCGGAGGGAAGCACCGTCAACGACGTTGCGATCGCGGGAGACGGCCGGTATATGCTCGCGGGGACCGAAGGGGGAGGTATTATCTGCCTGCAACAGGACGGCACGGTCGCCTGGAACATGAGTGCCGGGAGCCCGGTGACGGCAGTCGCCGTTGCGGACGCCAGAAACTACGTGGCCGCCGGGACCGGTGCGGGCGACGTGCTCGTCCTCGACGAGCGGAGCGGCAACCGCTACTGGACCGGGAGCGTCGCAGGACCCGTCCGCGATCTCTCATTCCCGGGAGACGGCAAGTTCCTCGCGGCGGGGAGCAACCGCGTCACGCTCTTCGACTACCAGGGTCTGGAAGACTGGAACTTCTCGACGGGGGCCAACACAATCGTGTCGTCCGTCGCATTCGCTGCCGACGGGAACTACATCGTCGCCGGAAGCGATAACGGCGCCGTCCACTTCTTCGGCAGGCAGGGGAACCTCATGTGGCAGGGGCTCGCCCGGGGTGCGGTCACCGCGGTCGACGTCTCCCGTGACGGATCGGTCGTCGCCGCCGGAAGCCGGGGCCGTGTCCTCCAGGTCTACGGCAGGGCCGGGGGGCTCCCCTGGGCGGTGCAGACCGGAGCACCCATCCTCACGCTCGCCCTCTCTGCTGACGGGCAACTCGTGGCCGTCGGGAAGGAGGGAGGCGATCTGGAGTGTTACCGGCCTCGCCAGGGACTCGCCTGGCAGAACCGGACGGGAAGCGACGTCCTCACCGTCGGGATATCCCGGCGGGGCGAAATTGTCGCGGCCGGGACCGCCGCCGGGTCCGTGCACCTCTTCACCGGAGGTGGGGCGGAACGGTGGTCGTTTGATGCCGGTGCACCCGTGACGGCGGTCGCTCTCTCCGGGAGCGGCGATTATCTCGCTGCGGGCGCCGGAGAGCAGGCGTTCATCTTCAGGACGGCCGAGGTGCCGGCGGCAACGACGGCAACGCCTGCGGAGAACGCCACGCCCACAGCAACGCCCACAGAGGCCGGGGGAGCGGGCGCCCTCATCGGGATCATCGCCGTTGCGGCCGGCGCGGCCCGCGGCCTCTCCCGGCGCCGGTAAACGACGCGGGAGAGGGGGATCTCCCCTTCACCGGCAGGGCTTTCACGTACCCGGACCGAGCAGCACCCGGGCGGTTCCAGCGGGGTTGCCGGGACCGTCAGGGAAGTGATGCAGGTGGCACAGGAAGAGAGAAGAAAGCGGGAAGACCGGCCTGATGAGGAGATCCCGTTCGAAGATAAGGGGACCGATATCGTCTACAGCCCGGTCCCGTCCGAGCTCGGCGACGAAGGCCGGGAGAAAAGCCGCCCGCCGGGGGCACCCGAGACCCCGACGCCGCGGGCAGAACACGAGACCTCAAAGAAGGCCGAAGAACGGATCGCCCGGCAGCAGGGGAAGAAGTAGGGACGAGGGGTGCCTCCCGGAATCCCCGTCCTCTCCCCGGCCATCCGTGGTGCTGCAGCGATGCGGGAAGATTAATACCGCCTGACGTATGTCTGCACGGCATGGCAGTACGTCCAGCAGCGCGGCTAATGGCCGGCATACTCTTCGTGATCTTCGCAGTTGCCTCTACCATACCCGCAGTGGCGGGATACGAGGATACGACCGGGCGGGATTCAGGCGTACAGGACCTCTACCTCTTCATGGACGAGGAGGACCTCCTCGACCTCTATACCCGTGGCGACGAGTCAGACGAACGGCTGGGCGGTTATGTGCGGCTCTCTCCTGACGGCGAGGATATTGAACTTGAAGGAGTGCGGTTCCGGGGCACCTCCTCACGGGAACTGCCCAAAAAATCGTTCAACATCCTTTTTGCCGGCCCCCAGGAGTTCCTCTTCGGCAGCAGCACCATGAACCTGAAGGCCACCTACACTGATCCCACGATGATGCGGGAGAGGCTCGCGATGGATCTCTTCCGTGTTCTGGACCAACCGGCGCCGAGGACGAAGTATTTCGACCTCTACATCAATGGAATTTATGAAGGCCTGTATGTTCACGCGGAGCGGGTCGACGGCGATCTGCTCGCAAGCAACGGCTTAAACCCCGCCGGGACCCTGGTCGCCGACGATTTCCGGAACCATTACTACCTGCCGGAGGTCAACCGCCCCTCGGTCTTCGGGTTTCCCATCGACAAGCAGGACGACCCGGAAGCCTTCCTCGAAGCGACCATGGACAGCCGGGGCGACCCGGACTGGGAGGCGGTCCGGGACCTCGTCTCCTGGGTCTACCGGACCCCTGCCGGCCCGGAGTTTGAAGAGGGGTTTATCCAGCGGTTCGATGAGGAGAACTTCATCGACTGGCTGGCGATTCATTATCTCATCGGCGACGTCGACTCGTTCGGCGACGACTACTGGCTCTACCTGGACACCGCCAATCCGGACGCCGGGTGGATAGTCATACCCTGGGACAAGGACCTCACGTTCGGCACGCATACCCGCAGGGGCACCACGGTCAACGACTACTTCGGGTATGAGTCGCCGATAGCAACCGGGTGGGAGAACGATCTGGTGGCGAAGTTCCTCCAGACCCCCGAGCTTCGCGAGCGGCTTGAGGCCCGCATCCTCTTCCTGATGGACGATGTCTTCACCGAAGACTACTATGCCGGCCAGGTTGCCCTCCACGAGGAGACGATCGGGGAGAGGCTGAACATCACGCCGGGGGAGGACGCGTTCGTGCTTCACCCGCAGAACCATCACGGCGATATTGGTTACCTGGTATACCACACCGAAGCGATACAGGACTTTGTGCGGCTCCGGCACCAGTTCCTCCGGCGAGCGATCGTGCCCGGCACCGGGGACTACTATACCGCCTCGGTCGAGCTGCCGGCCGACCCGGAGGAGAGTACCGTCTACTTCACCGATCCCGGGGGATGGGTGATCGCGAGCCTCGAAGTCGTTAACGTGACGGAGCCGGGCACAATCACCGCTACGGTGGGCCGGACGCCGTTCAACCCCGGTATCGACCGGCACTGGCAGTTCGATGCGGGCGACGCCGACGTTCGCGGCAAACTGACCCTCTACTACAGGAACGACGTCGAATCGTGCTGTTTCCCGGTGGGGAACTGGTTTGTCTCCGACGCGGCGGTCCGGGACGCGGGTTATTCCCAGTGGGACCTCAGGATCGTCCGGCAGGACGGAACGGGGAGACCGGTGATGCTTGAGACCTATGTCAACCCCTACTCGAACAAGGCGTCCGCAGACGTCTCGCTGAACGGCACGACGGGGTTCATGCTGGTGCTGCCGGAGACGCCGTCGTGGGCACGGGTGCAATGAACACGCAGCCCGCTACCACCGGGGGAGGCAACACGGCTTCCTGGCAAAAGGACAGGGAGATCGGTCTTTTCCGAAACGATGGGGCTGCGCCCCTCTCGACACCCCCGGCGACCTGCGGTCGCCTATGAACTCAAGAAAAACGTAGCGGGAAAAGTTCAACGGAAAACAAGAAGAGTGGACCCGGCGGGATTTGAACCCGCGGCCTCTAC
>NZ_DAOSET010000012.1:0-44331 GCF_035363275.1 Methanoculleus sp.
CGCCTGCAAGGCACTGGTAGCAGGAGATCCCCTCCCCGGCGCCCCGGTAGCCGGGAATCTGGTTGTCGTAGTAGGGGGTGCCGAACTTGGACGCGAGCTCGAACGTCATCAGGTAGAGGTCGTGGTAGGTGGGAAGGTCGGGGTGTTCCCGGTTGAACTCCTCGTTCTCGGCGAGGAAGTCGGGCTCGATGCTGATCTCGGGCTTCGGGAAGGAGAAGGGCTTGCCCCAGTAGTCTCCCTCGAGCATCACCTCCATCAGCGCCTTGAAGAGGAGCCGGACCTCCCGCTCGAACTCGCCGTAGGTCCGGAGCGGCGCCTGCTCTCCGTCCCAGACCTTGCCGCGGTAGACGCAGGGTTTGTCCTTCCAGAGGGTGGGGACGCCGGGAGAGAGCTGGACCGACGAGAAGACCACCTGGCCGCCCCGGGCGACCATCATCTGGGTCATCTCGTAGACGAACATCTGCATCAGCTGCTTGATCTCCTCGTAGTCCATCCCCTCGAAGAAGGGCGCCATGAACGTCAGGAAGTTGTAGTAGCCCTGGCCGCCGGCGAAGTTCGTCTGCGCGGAGCCGAGCGCCTTGACCGCGTGGAGGACCGCTACCTCGGCCCTTTTTGCCGGGCCGGCGACCGACGCCTTCGTCCCGTTGCCGTCGGGCATCAGGCCGTAGTAGAAGAAGTAGCGCAGGTCCCAGTCCTGGCAGTTGTGGATGAGGAGGCCGTCGGATGCGTAGAACGTATGGCTCTCCTCGCTCCCGTCGCCGTCAATGAAGAGGTCGTAGACGTACTCGCCGGTGGGCTCCGCCGGAGCGACCTCGACGACGGTCTCTTCCCGCGCCATGGTCCGGGTCTCCTTCACCGCAGAGAGGAAACCGTCGATGTGGTCCTGCCGCTCATCGAGGAACGTGGCATACCGGGCAAACGTCTCGATATTCTTTCGCCCGTTGAACTGGAGCCGGTAGAGGGTCCGCCGCTCCGTATCGCCTTCGTAGAGTTCGACGATGTGGGGGGAGATCCCGAGCGTGGTGAGCAGGAGAGCGAGTTCCTGCCGGAGCGCCGGTGACGTGGTGGTATAGTTGACGATGCAGTCCGACTTCTCCGGGCGGTAGTATGCCGAGCCGTCTCCGGTAAAGAGGGCGGAGAGGAACTCGTGAAGGAGGACGTCGTTTACGTGGTAGACGATCCAGGGGAGGCGTTTTCCCGCCGCTCCCTCGGGGATGCCGAAGACGTAGCGGAAGAGGAGGTAGCCTGCCTTCCCGCCGAAGTAGACCTGCAGGGCCCGGTTATGTTCCACCTCGATGCCGTAGATGTTCGTGGTATCGGGCGTGCCGCCGGCAATCGTTGCGTAGGTGTTCAGGGCGGCGCATGCCGCGGCCTGGATGGCGGGGGCCTGGACGTTCTCGGTGATCGCAAGGTTGTACTGCCCGGCCGCCGGGGCGGCGTTGTAGTTGCCTTCGGCGACGAAGAAACCAAGAAGCCGGATGAGTTCCGGTGTCAGCGTGAGAAGGGCGGGCAGTTCGTGCTCGCTCCCGGCAACGCCGATCGTGACCCCGGCATACTCTTCGACCCCGTAGTGGCAAGAGAAGGCGCTAAAGAGAGCAACCGGCATGATCCCGCGCGTATACCACTGCTTCTGGTGCTCGACGCCGAGGGTCTGCGAGATCTCGGCGTATGAAGCGGCCTGCCCGCTCTGCACCACGTGGCTAAAGATCCCTTCGGCACCGCGGACGTAGACGTTCTCGAGGAGGTGGGCCGGCACCGATGCCGGCAGTTCCCGGACGAGATCGATCGCGTCGATCGTCTCCCCGCGGACGGCATCGGTCCTGGATATCCGGTAGAGGGCGTCCCCGGGCCGGACCTCGTCGGCACGGCGGATGACCATACGATCACCGTCCTGCACTGGTATCCGGTGCTCGCCGGTGACCAGCAGCGACCGTCCGCTTGAAGCCCGGATCCGGAGCATCTCGCCCGGGTTCACCCGCCGGCGGGTCACCTTCCTGACCTGCCTCCAGCCCTTCGGGGTGAGCGCAGAGAGGTCCCGTGGGAGCCAATCGTCGCCGTCGATCGGGAGTTCGTCGAGGCGAACACTCCCGGTGCGGTTCTCCATCCGTAGGGGCACAACCGTGCTTCCGTCAATACAGAACGGGCGCGTCCCGAAGTATTCCAGGTCGTGGATGTGGAGATCGCCGCGGAGGTGGTGGTCCGCAAGCTCGGGAGGGAGCTGCAGGAGGTACTGCTCCTTGCTGATCTTGTCCGCCTTCTTCTTGTGCGAGGTCTCGGCGTTCTCCTGGAGGTTGGCGTTGTCGTGGGCCTCAAAGCCCCGCCCGACGTCGATGAGGTGCGCGTCGAAGACCGGGGTTCCCACCCGGGTGCAGACGTTGCGGTAGGACGTAAGCCCGCGTTCGAGGAGCGTCATGTTGACGATCTCGCGGATCAGGGGGCCGGAGAGCGATTGGAGGCCCAGCATCTGGATCTTCTTCTCGACCCGTCGGGCGATATCCTGCGCCGTCTCCTCGTCGGCCCCCTGGTAGCCGTAGAAGGTCTCGACCAGCCGGGTCTCCTCGATGATCTGCCTGACGATCCGGTCCCGGTTCCAGTCGAGGAGGAAGCCACGCGAGGTCCGGACCTTCGGAAAAGTGGGGACAAACTCCCCGAATATGGTCGTTTGCGTCGATTTGCGCGCCAACCTCATGCCCCCGCGATCAGGTCGGCGACAAGGTCTTCCCGGAGCGCGCCGCCGGCAAAGAGATCGCCGGATGTATAGAATGTGTCGTCTTTCTGCAGCACCGGCGCTTCCTGGACGAATACGCCGTTCATCCGGAGTTCTGTCAGCCCCTCGGCGGACGCCATGTCGCACTCGGTAAAGGGGACCCCCCTGGAGGCCAGGAACTCTTTGAGAATCTCGCAGTTCGGGCAAAATTCCAGTGTATAAACGATAAATTGTGCCGTATAGGAAATGATGATTACCCCCAGAATTGGTCGTAATACTTTGACTCCGGAGGGATATATCCTCTGCCATTTTGTGTGAGGGCGCCGTTCATCGCCGGGTGTCCGCTCCGGTATGCCGGTGAGCATTGAAGCGGTGTCTCGTGCCGGGTTCGCATTTCCGCTGCCTGTACGCCCGGTTTTGCCGGGTGCGCCTCTGCCGGACGATCACCATTTTCTAGGGTGAGACGCGATAGTATAGTGATATGGTCAGGACGTTCGTTGCAATCGATCTGACGGAGGAGATCCGCGAGAGAGCCCGGCAGTCCCAGGATATCCTCGCACGGTCCGAGGGCAGGCTCGCCATCGTCGACCCCGCAAACCTCCACATCACGGTCAAATTTCTCGGGGAGGTTGAGCCGGCGCAGATCGAGCCGATCGTCGAGGCGCTCCGGGCCGTCAGGGCCGGTCCCTTCGAGATGACGGTCGGGCATGCGGTCTGTAACCCGCCGCGTCGCCCGCGGGTGATCTGGTGCGACGTCACGGACACCGGCGAGAGCGCCGCCCTCGCCCGGCAGGTGGACGACCTCCTCGCGCCGTTCGGCTTTCCCCGCGAGACCCGCCCCTTCCGCCCCCACGCGACCCTTGCCCGTGTCAAGGAGTTCCACCCCTCACAGTGCAGGGAGGTCGAATGCCTGCCCCCCGAACCGCTCGGCAGGTGCCGGGTGGAGACCATCCGGCTCAAGAAGAGCACGCTCATGCCCCGGGGGCCCATCTACGAGGACCTTGCGGAGGTACCACTTTGAGCCGGTGCCCCTGCGAGGAGGAGGTGCTCGGACGGATCCGCCCCACGCCCGAGGAGCGGGCCTACGTCCGGGCGATGGGAGAGCGCCTGATCGAGGCGGTGGAGCGGTCGGGAATGGCAAAGGCGATGATGGTGGGTTCGGTCGCCCGCGACACCTTCGTCCGGGGCGACCGGGATCTCGACGTCTTCATGCTCTTCGACCCCGCGCTCTCCCGCGAGGACCTCCAGGAACAGGGCCTCTCTCTCGCCCGCCGGATCGCGGAGGAGTTCGGTGCGACCTGGCGCGAGAAGTACGCGGAGCACCCCTACCTCAACGCGACGATCAACTCGCTCGATATCGATCTCGTCCCCTGCTATGCCGTAGCGAGCGCCACCGAGATCAAGAGCGCCGTGGACAGGACGCCGTTTCACACCCGCTACATTCTCGCGCACATCGGCGGCTACGCCGACGACGTCCTCCTCTGCAAGCAGTTTGCAAAGGCAGGCGGGGTTTACGGGTCGGACCACATGACCGAGGGGTTCTCCGGCTACCTCTGCGAGATCCTGACGATCCATTACGGCGGGTTTCACGCGCTCATCGAGGCAGCCGCCCGCTGGAAGCCGGGAGAGACGATCGATATCGAGCGGCACGGGACGAAGCAGTTCGAGGACCCGCTCGTCGTCATCGACCCGGTCGACCCGGAGAGGAACGTGGCGGCGGCGCTCTCGCTCTCGCGGATGTTCGAGTTCGTCGAGCTCGCCCGCGGCTACCTTGCGGAGCCGTCGCTGACGTTCTTCTGCCGGCCGAACTCCCCGCCGCTCACCGGTGAGGTCTTCTCCCGCCTCCTCTCCGCGCGGGGGACGCATCTCTACTCCATGACCTTCGCGACGCCGGACTACACGCCCGACACGGTGGTGCCCCAGCTCCGGAAATCCGCTGAGTCGGTCCGGGAACTCCTGGAGCGGAGCGGATTTTCGGCCAACCGCATCGATGTTTGTATGGGAAAGGAGCGGTGCGTGATCCTCTTCGAGTTGATGGCCGGGGAGGTTCCTGTGATGCGCCGGCATATCGGGCCGCCGGTCTGGTCACGGGAGAACGCGGAGAAGTTCCTTGCGAAGTATGTCCAGGAGGAGGTCTTCGCCGGTCCCTACGTCGAGGACGGCCGCTACGTGGTGGAGATCGCCCGCCCGTTCACCCGCGCTGTCGACCTCCTCCGGTCAAAGGCGCTCTTCGACGTCGCGCTCGGCAAGCACGTCCGCCGCTCGATGAAGCAGGGCTGGACAGTGAAGATCGGTGCGGAGTGCTGGGACGAGGAGTTTGCCGGGTTCCTCTCGGCATTCCTGGAACGGTCGTCGCCGCTTGCGCGGATCAAGAGGGTGACGGGGAGGTAGGAGGGCAGGATCGCACGGGGGATTAATTCGACCCAATCCCGCTCCTCTCGCAATTCCGATTGGTATATCCCTTCGGAATACGATTCTCCTGGTATGAGCACAGCGAAATACGTGAGGCTCATCGGTTTCGGCATCCTCACCTGGCTCACCCCCTTCCTCATCTCGGTCCCCTTCTATTCGGCCGAGGGGGAGCCGCTCTACGACATCTTCCTGATAAAATCGGTCCTGCTGGTCTTCTCCGCCGCGCTCGGCACCTTCCTCATCCTGGTCTACTTCAGGGGCGTGCATGCCCGGTTCGTCCGGGAAGGCGCCCTGCTCGGCGGCGTGTGGCTCCTGATCAACTGGGCGCTCGACGCCGTCATCCTTCTGCCCCTCTCGGGGATGGACGCCGGCACCTACATGGCCCAGATCGGGCTGCGATACCTCATCATCCCGATCACTGCAACCGGGATCGGGTATGCAGCAGAGCAGGCCGTGCAGGGAACGGGGTAACTCTCCCTGCCTCTCCTTATGCGAGAGGGTCGAGGCCGGAACGGCGCGATCGCGGAGTGATCGATCTACCTGATCCGGGCATGGTTCGGACTAAAAGACCCTACATACCTGGGCGCGTGAGGGAGGAACGGTCGCCTTGTAGTATGTTTCGAAACCGTTGTTGATGATCGTGGCACCCTTGGGGGCCTGAACGGCTACAAGACCTGCAGTTAAAATGTCCACACTGGACCCCATAGCATTGAGTAAACAGAGGAATGCCGTGTAGCCGTTGAGCCAGCCAGGGATTGAAAGGATATACGGCAGCATCACCGAGAGTACCAGGTAGGGCATGACGGAGATGATGAGAAACCGCCCTTTTCTGATCTCCTCGGTGGTAAAGACAAATCCGAATACTCCATTGATCCCCCAGAAGACGTTATCTGAGGTTAGGGCGTTCGGGATGAACACGGCGTGAATACCTTCATGAAGGCCCATTAACAGGGGGATCGCCAGGATAAAGAACAGGGTAGAGAGATCGAAAGAGATCGTGAACGAGAACTGCTGGCCGTCTCCTACGAAAGCATAGAGTGAAGGATCTAACCCGTACGTAATCGCCAGCGTGATCGCCCCGAGCATGAAGGCAAACGGCAGTGACAGCAACGTTGCAGCCGGGAGATTTGTGGGCTCTTTGATCCGTTTCCACCCGCTGGAGAGTAGTTGTCTCCTCAATCCCTCATCTGCAGGGGGAATCTTCTTTGCAAATCTCATACGGTATCCGCTTCTATCTGTGAGCTCTTGCCTGCTGCCGATCGCTCTCCGACGACGCACCGGGCGGGATCTCTTCGAATCTCCGGGACCGGGGTATCCGGATCGTCAAAAAAAAGAGTTATTCAGCCCGGCGCTCTGCCTTCTTCGCAGCCAGACGCTCGACAGCGGCGAGGTCGACACTGCCGCCGGTCGAGAGTTTGCCCTGCCAGACCGCCCGGTCGACGAACCCCTTGCCGATATCGTTCCTGATGACGAGCGTCGTGTAGCCATCCGGCGACCCGACGGCCCCGGCCGAGACATCCGCGCTCAGTGCCGTGAAGTCGGTGCAGACGTGGCACCCGGGCCGAACGGACCCTTCGAGGTCGGCGAGCGGGATGGAGATCTGCCGCTCGTCCTGCAGGTAGACGTCCATTTTACCCTTGATGTCCAGGCGACGGATCTCCCAGGGCTCGATCTTGCGATCGGACTGCAGCCTTCCCTCGACCAGTTTCGCGTAGTCGAAGGTCTCCGTGCAGAAGAGGCCGATTACGAGCCGGATCGCCTTCGCGTAGGGCCGGAGGAGTTCGTGGTCGCTCGTCCGGATCATCTGCGTCGCCCGTGCCACACAGGGCACGCCGACGACGGCGATCCGCCGGTACTTCCGGGTGACCACTGCCTCCTTTAAGGAGGCAAGCAGCGGCACCCACCAGGAGTAGCGGCTCCCGGCGTGCTGGACGAGCGCCTCTGAGGAGGTGATCACCGCTGAGGACGGCTTCATCGTCCAGGGGTCTCTCGTCACCGTGACGACCGCGTCGATCAACCCCTCATCGAGGGCATTGACCAGAATTGCCGTCACCGCGCCGCCGCTCTGCTTCCGCTCAACCGGGAATACCGACCGGGCCGCAACGATCTCCTGGTATGGCCCGAGCATCTTCCCCTGCCCCGCAAGGTTGACCCGGGGACAGGCCGCGTAGCATGCCCCGCAGGGCACGCTGTCGTTCTCAGCCTTGCAGTAACCAATGTTCACCGGCGCATCGGTGTTCCCCGGGGCGAACCGGAGGGCATCCGCCGGACAGACTGCCACGCAGGCCCCGCACCCGGAGCAGAGGCCCGTAGCCCAGACCTCGGCGTCCAGGCCTTTGTAAGTCTTCATCTCCATGCCTATCACTCCCACGTATACTTCCCGGCAAAGGGCCGTGCGCTCGCAGGGACGATCCGGGTGTAATCCGCGTTGACCAGCGGTTCGGGATCGAACCCGAAGTCTTCTGCAAATTCCCGGAGCACCGGGACAATCCGTGCGCGGTCCTCATCGGTGAGCGGCACCTTCTTTGCCCCTGCGGCGAGGCAGGTGTCGTCCACGTCCCCGCGGACGACGATCTCCCCGCCGTGGATCCCGCTCCCGATCTCGCGGGCTTTCATGACCCCGTCGAGACCGAGGACAATCAGGAGGCCGCCAGCCATGTACTCGCCGAGGAACATCTGCGCGGACCCCCCGACGACCAGTATGGGGCGCTGCGTCTCGTACTGCTTCATGTGGATGCCGCCCCGGTAGCCGATGTCCCCGCGGACGAAGACCTTGCCACCCCGCATGCTGTGCGCCACCGCATCGCCGGCGCTCCCATGGATCACTACCTTCCCGGAATCCATCGTGTTGCCGGGCGCGTGCTCCGCGTTCCCGTGGACGACGACGGTCGGCCCGCTCATGAACATGGCGAGGTCGCCGCCCGCAACACCGTGAACGCAGATAGTGGCGTTCCCGCGGAGACCGTCGCCGATGAACCGCTGGCCGAGG
The DNA here is from genome assembly GCF_035363275.1 of Methanoculleus sp. Classification (NCBI taxonomy): domain Archaea; kingdom Methanobacteriati; phylum Methanobacteriota; class Methanomicrobia; order Methanomicrobiales; family Methanomicrobiaceae; genus Methanoculleus; species Methanoculleus sp. The sequence goes on from NZ_DAOSET010000012.1 coordinate 8,109, forward strand.
ACGTTGTTGACGACGACCTCGTCGGCGCCGTCCTTCAGGGCCTCGCGGATCTGCTGGTTTAAGGAAGTGCAGTCCACTCCCTTCGCATCGATTGTGATCTGTTTTGCCATTCTGCTCACGCTCCTATCGGCTTGACGTCGAGGACGTCAAGAAGGCCCGCATCAAGCATATACCCGCGAAGCCGGTCGCGGTTGCCCCGCAGGCTCTCGATGCTGGTGATCCCGGCCGCACCCATCAGCTCGGTGATCTCGAGCGTCCAGGCGTGGATCAGGTTTGCGACCTGCTTTGAGGCCACGTCGGGGTTCAGGCGGTCCACGAGATCCTGGCGCTGGGTGGCGATCCCCCAGGGGCAGAGGCCCTGGTAACAGTTCCCGCAGACCCGGCAGCCCATCGCCGCGAGGGCTGCGGTGGCGATGTAGACCGCGTCCGCACCGAGGGCGATCGCCTTCATGACGTCCGCGCTCTCGCGGATGCTGCCGCAGGCGATAAGGGAGACCTCATTCCTGAGCCCCTGCTTGCGGAGTTCCTTATCGGCGGTTGCGATGGCAACCTCGATCGGGATGCCGACGTGGTCGCGGAAGACCCGCGGCGCAGCACCCGTGCCGCCCCGGAATCCATCGATAGCGATGGCGTCCACCCCGGAACGGGCAACGGCCGCCACGTTCTCGGCGTTGTTGTTGACGGCTGCAATCTTGGCGAAGATCGGCTTCTTCCAACCCGTCGCCTCCTTGACGGACCGGACGAGCTGGGGAAGGTCCTCGATGCCGTAGATGTCATGGTGCGGCGCAGGGCTGATGGCGTCGCTCCCCTGCGGGATCATCCTTGTTCTGGAGACATCCGCACTGACCTTCTCGCCGGTGAGGTGCCCGCCGATGCCCGGTTTTGCGCCCTGGCCGAGTTTGAGCTCGATGGCGGCGCCACGCTCCAGGTAATCGATATTCACACCGAACCGCCCGGAGGCGACCTGAACGATCACGCGGTCCTGGTAGGGGTAGAGACCCGGATGCAGGCCGCCTTCCCCGGTGCCCATGAACGTCCCTACCTCTTGTGCCGCCCGGGCCATTGCCAGATGGGCGTTGAGGCTGATCGCACCGTAACTCATGTGACCGAGCAGGATCGGCGTCTCGATCATGAGGTTCGGGGTGAGTTCCGTGGCGAGTTCGACGTCCCCGTTCGCCTTCTGCCGGAAGTCCAGCTTCGACGGCTTCTTCCCGAGGTAGGTCCGGAGCTCGACCGGCTCGCGGAGCGGGTCGGTGGGAGGCGTGGTGACCTGGCAGGCGTCCAGCATCAGGCGATCGAATATGACCGGGAGGTTCGCGACGCTGCCCATCCCGGCGAGGATGATCTTCCCCGTCCGGGCCTGGTTGTAGATCGACTCCCTGACCTGCTGGTTCCACACCGGGTGGCTCCGGTAGTCACAGGGGTGCTCTGCGAGCATGATGGCGTCCCGGGGACAGTAGGTGATGCACCGGTGACAGGCGGTGCACTTCCGGGAGTTGATCAGGATCTTATCGCCGTCCTGCCGGAAGACACCATAGGAACAGTTATCGACGCATCGCCCGCACTCCATGCACTGGTCGCGGTCGATCGTGACCCGGTACCGGAGCGGCATGCTGCCAAGGTTGCAGTCACTCATGGGGCAACCCTCCCGATCACCGGCTCACCCGCAGCCGGCCTCGTGATCGACTCGACTTCCGGCTCCATGGTCCGGATCGCCGACTCTTCGCTTGCGATAAAGAGGCGGTCGGCGCACTCCCCGACGACCATCGGCCGGAGTTTGCCCCGGTCGGTGAACCCAACCATCATGTCGGGGCTCGCGGCCACGACAGTGAACGGTCCGTTCATCGTCGCCGCGCCGTAGGCGAACCGGAGAGCGCGGTTCAGCTTCTGCTCGGCCTCAGGCATCCGGTCGATCTCCTCCCAGTAGGGCGGCGCGAGGGCCCGGATGGCGAGGTTGATATCGAGGCCGTGTCGTCGCACCAGAAGGTCGATTAAGTAGGTGATGACCTCGCTGTCGGTGGAAGTCGTGCAGTTGTAGCCGAAACTTTCGACGTAGCGCCGGTTGGTCCCGTAGGTGGTGGTCTTACCGTTCTCCACGACGCTCCAGTCGTGCAGGTTGAACGGGTCGGGCCGCTCCCACTTCTCCGGGCTCGCCGTCGCGTAGCGGTTGTGCGCGAGCCAGAGGTAGCCCTCGTAGTCCTCGATCCGGTAGTAGTCAGCCACGACCTCGGGCCACGCGCCGGATCCTCCGGCCTTGAAGACCCCGACGTTCTTGCCGGAGGAGACGACCTCGGCACCGTTTACGCACCCGTTGATCTGCATCACGAGGTTCGTGACGACGTCCTTCTCGGGCGATGCGCTTCCCGGCGCGAGGGAGGCGTCCGGCCTGAAGAAGTAGCGCCAGGGAGTGCAGGCCGTCCGGAGGTTTTGCTGGTTGCAGGTCGGGATCGCCTCGTCGTGCTCGATCGCCCCCCACTGCTCCAGTGTTGCGTCGACGACCGCTTTGCTCTCGCAGGTATTGTCGAGGAAGACATGGAGCGCGTAACAGTCCCGGTAGTCGGGATAGATGCCGTAGGCAACATACCCCGCCCCCTCGCCGCTGCCGCGCTCGTTCATCATGGAGAGGGCCTGCCGGATACCGGAACCGTCCATCACCTGGCGCCTCTTATCCATTACACCAAATATGCCGCACATGGTTACCACGGTAAGCAACGTTCTGTTGCTGTGTTTTAGAACTCTGCTCGGGTATATTGGTGTCAATAGGTATTTATTTCATCGGAAAGAAGTAGACTTCCACATGTCCCGTGATGCCACTTCTGCGATGCTTGAGCGCATCGAAAAGGATAATGTCAAATTCCTTCGGCTGCAGTTCACCGATCTCCTGGGCATGCCCAAGAACGTCGCTATCCCTGTGAAACAGGCGGAAAAGGCGCTGACCGGTGGTATCGGGTTTGACGGGTCGTCGATCGAGGGGTTTGTCCGGATCGAGGAGTCCGATATGGTGCTCAAACCCGATCTCTCCACCTACACTCTCCTGCCCTGGCGTTTCCAGGAGAACGCGGAGGCGCGCTTCGTCTGCGATGTCTACATGGCCAGCGGCCGGCCGTTCGAGGGCGACCCGCGTTACGTCCTCCGGCGGGTGATGGAGGACGCGGCGAAGGACGGCTACGTCTTCAACACCGGGCCGGAACTGGAGTTCTTCCTCTTCCGGATGCTCGACGGCCGGCCGACGACGCAGTTCCAGGACGTCGGCGGCTACTTCGACCTCGCCCCCACCGACCTTGCCGAGGACGTCCGGCGCGAGATCATCATTGCCCTCACGGAGATGGGGTTCGAGATCGAGGCGTCCCACCACGAGGTCGCCGAGAGCCAGCACGAGATCGACTTCAAGTACAGCGACGCCCTCCACACCGCCGACAACGTCATCACTTTCAAGTTCGCGGTCAAGACGATGGCGCTGATGCGCGGCCTGCACGCATCCTTCATGGCGAAGCCGATCTACGGCATCTGCGGGAGCGGGATGCACACCAACTGCTCGCTCGCAAAAGACGGGGCGAACGCGTTCTACGACCCCGACACATCCCTGCAGCTCTCCGAGACCTGCATGCACTTCATCGGGGGGCTGCTCAAACACGCCCGGGCCATTACCCGGGTCGCGAACCCGACGATCAACTCCTATAAGCGGCTCGTCCCCGGCTACGAGGCGCCCTGCTATGTCAGCTGGAGCGCCGGCAACCGTTCGGCCCTGGTCCGGGTCCCGACACCGCGCGGGAACAGCACCCGGGTCGAGTTCCGCAGCCCCGACCCCACCTGCAACCCCTACCTCGCCTTCGCCGCGATGCTCACCGCCGGGATGGAGGGCGTCCGGGAGAAGATCGAGCCCCCGGCCGGGGTCGACAGAAACATCTACCATATGACAACCGATGACCGGCGGTGTGCCGGGATCGAGACGCTGCCCGCCGACCTTGCCGAGGCCCACCAGGCCCTGCTCGCCGACGACCTCATCTGCCGGGCGCTCGGTTCCCACGTCGTCGAGGCGCTCACGAACGTCGCACAGGCCGAATGGGATGCCTATCGGACGACAGTCCACCCCTGGGAACTTGAGCGGTACCTGGCGACGTATTGAAACTCTTTTTTTTCGGAACCGTTGGGAGGATAGAGCCTCACGCGAAGAACGCGAAGGACGATGGATGGAACATCCGGAGTTTGAGTAATCGTCAGGTTGCGAAGGGAAATCGATGTTTTGTCCCCTGAGGACGGCCTCAAACATTTTAGCAAAGTGCGGCTGCCGGGTCAGTCCGATCCGAGCAGCGTTTTTCCCAGGTTCATGCCGTTGCTTCTTTTTCGTAGAACGGTGATGGGATTGTAGGATAAGCACGGTATATATGACGGTATACATCGTCCGCTCTGGCCTCTACGTCGTCTTCAGTGTAGTGATCTACAGGTAGGCCCGTTGAGTCGCTCCACAAGAAATCACGGATGGCAAGCCGTACGGCGTCGCGGGTGGCTTCCTTGTCGCGCCAGTGATCGATGCGAAGTTTCTCTGCTTTGAGGGTTTTGAGCAGTTCGACGGCCACGTTCTTGATGCGCTGGATCTCAGTGGGCGAGAGATCCGGCCTCGTTAAGAGGTCGAAGATGGCCAGTGACTCCTCGTCAAGCCCTTCACGAAAAGCCCGGCTTTCTTCCTCTCCCATCTGGTTTATGAACTGCACCAGGGCCTCGAATGTCTTCTCGATGGTGACTCGATCTTTCTCCCGGTTGTATCCGGCTACGATCTTTTCGTAGTGTCGTTGAAGATCCGTGCGTAACGGGTTCTGCTGCAGGAGTCGCAGGAGTCGTTTATCGATGGCCTGTTTGAGATCCTGTACGAGTGTGCGTTTTGCCGGGCTCCGTTCGAACTCCTGCCGGAGCCGGTCGAAATCGATCTTGCTGATGTCGTACGGTGCGGTCTCTTCAGTAACGCTATCCGACCGGGTTTCAATCGCTTCATCGACCACCTCGTGCAGCCGGCGAATGATCTCGGAGACATCCGCCCTGTCGCGGTCCTGTTGCAGGCTCCGGTAAACGATGGTGATTGCGTCGTGATCCCTTCGATGAGCGTTGATCCCCTCTACGTTGATGCATGCCTTGAACTTCGTGAAGACCGCCCGGCACATGATTTCGAATCGTTTGCGCGTCTTGTCGTTCTCATTGACCGCTTCCTTGGCGGCAAGGATGGCTGCGTTCCGCGCAAAGCCCGTCCATGAGATGATGTTGTCGAGTGATGCGCCGCGTTCGGCGAGAAACGTCCGGACAAGCCCGGTCGCCTCGCTGAGATCGGCCAGCAGTTCTCCGTCGGGCCTCGCGGGTTCGATCTCTCTTCCCTCCCCGGTTCCTGCAAATGTTGCCAGGGCTTTGCGCAGATTCTTGAGGATGCCGCAGTAGTCCACGATCAGGCCGTTGTTCTTGCCCTCGTTCACGCGGTTGGCCCGGGCGATGGCCTGCATCAGCGTGTGCGCCTTGAGCGGCTTATCGAGATACAGCGTGGAGAGGCTCGGGACGTCGAATCCAGTCAGCCACATCGCGCAGACGATCGCGATCCGGAACGGGTGCTCTCCTTCCTTGAAGGCATCGTCGAGTGCCATTCTCTGCATGTTGCGAAACTGTGGCCGCTTTCGCATGAACTCCGGCAGGTCGATCCCGTCCTTGATCAGACGGCGATGCGGTGTGATGTCCAGGTCCCACCTGCGGAACGTATCTACCTCGCCCTGCTCTTCGCTTATCACGACCGCCATGCGGGTCTCGCGCATCCATTCGATCTGCCGCCGCAGATAGATCTCCTCCTGCTCGTCGGCTGTCTGGGCGATCTCGGTCTCCAGATCGGCGATGCGTTTCTTCCAGTAGGTGCTGATAAGGCCGTGCATCCGAACGCAGGTCACCTTGTCGATGCAGACCAGCATCGCCTTGCCGGTTTCCCAGGCCGTCGAATAGTGCTTGACGAAGTCGCGGGCTACCTGGTCGAGCCTTCTCTCGGCGGTGATGATGTGGTAGTCGCGCTTGAGTTCCCGCTCCAGCCGCTGCTCCACGTCGATGTCATTCATCTCCAGTTCTTCGAGCACCCCGGCGATCCGCTCGTTCAGGTCGCCTACGGTCACGCCGAGTTTGTCGCCCCGGGCGTCGTAATACAGCGGAACCGTGGCTTTATCGTCGACTGCACGCTGGAAGTCATACGTCGAGACATAGTCTCCGAAGACCCGCCGCGTGATCTCGTCGTCTTTCATCAGCGGGGTCCCCGTGAACCCGATGTAACTGGCATTGGGGAGGGCGTTGCGCATGTTCAGCGCCAGGGTCCCGTACTGCGTCCGGTGCGCCTCGTCCGTGATGACGATGACGTCGTCCCGCGGGCTGTAGGGCTGCTCCGGTTCGACTTCCCGGTTGAACTTCTGAACGAGCGAGAAGATGTACGACTTGTGCTCCGCGAGCAGGCGGCTGAGGTGGTCGCCGCTCGCCGCCCGGCAGGGGTCGCGGTCGTTATCCACAACGCCGCACCTGGCAAACGTCTTGTAGATCTGCGTATCCAGGTCGTCGCGGTCGGTCAGCACGAGGAACGTGTAGTTCCCGCCGAGTTTGCGGTGAACCTTCCGCGTGAGCATCACCATCGAGTAACTCTTGCCCGCCCCCTGGGTGTGCCAGAAGACGCCGAGTTTGCCCTGGCGGTTCTTGCGGTCCTTTACCGCCTCGATGGCGCGGTTGACGCCGAGGAACTGGTGGTTGCGGGCGAGAATCTTCTTCGGCTCGCCGAGGGGATCGTCGAAGAGGATGAAGTTCTCGAAGAGGTCCATGAAGTTCTTCTTCTCGCAGACCCCCTTGAGCAGGGTCTCCATCTCCACCACGCCCGGTTCGTCTTCTGCAAGGCGTTTCCACTCGTGAAAGTGCTCAAAGCGGCTGGTCACCGAACCGATCTTCGCGTCCACGCCGTTTGCGAGCACGACGAAGGCGTTGTGGTGGAAGAGGTGCGGCACCGTGTCCTTGTAGTCCTTGAAGTTCTGCTCGTAGGCCGCCCGGATATCCCGGTGGACGTTCTTCAACTCCATGAAGAGCAGCGGCAGGCCGTTGACGAACCCGACGATGTCGGCCCGCCGGCGATAGAGGTCACCCCGGACCCAGAACTCCCGCACGCAGAGGAAGTGGTTCTTCTCGGGTTCGGCGAAGTCGAAGACCCGGAGGCGCTGCCGCACCCGCTCGCCCCTGTCGTTACGGAACGTGACCTGGACACCGTCGCGGACGAGGTCGTACTTCTCGCGGTTCGTCGCCGCCATCGACTGTGTGCCCGATGTCGCGATGATCTGCCGGACGGCGTCGTCGTAGGCCTCGCGGGGGAGGCCGGGGTTCAGCTCGACCAGTTTTTCCCGGAGGTAGCGCGTCAGGACGACTTCCCGGTCGGATGAGCGGCCGAGGAGGCTCTCCGGCCCGAAGTCTTCGTTGTTGTAGGCGTACACCGAGTCCCACCCGAGGTGCTGCTCTAGGTATTCGGCCGTGGTCTGCTGGACGAGGGTGTCCTCGGTGTAAGCGCCAGTGGTCACCTGTCGAACCTCTGCTTGATGTAGTCCTGAGTCTCGCTCGCCTTCAACTCGGTCGTGGAAGGGCCGGTACGCACATAGAAGCGCTCGTGTTCGCCATCCTTCACGAAAACAGCGACCGGTGACTTCTGGCAGCGTATGACCATCACGCGTTCTCCGTCATAATCCTCAAAGTGCATGTGCATGGCTGTCAAGGCCTGCGGGCTGATTCGTGCCTTGACGATGTTGACAAGGTGCAGACTCATCTTGTCTTCGCTTGGGAACCCATCGGCTCCAAGGCCCAGCGGTGTACCATCGTCAAGCACGCCGATGACTAGTGTGCCTCCGCCAGTATTCAGGAAACCCGCCAATGTCTTCAGCACCGCCATCTCCATCCGCGTGTCCGTTGCACCGGTATGCAGGTTGGTGCGCAGGGTTGCCTTGAACTCTACTGATTCTGATTCGCCGTAATCGATTATAAAGGACAGATCAAACGCCTCTGTCTTGGGTTTCGACTCATTTCCAACGACCAGCCTCTGATAACCCTCGCGAATGATCTGCGCCATCAGTTCTCGCCGTTGTTCAAGAAACGTATGATAATCCATCTGCTCCCAGTTCTCCGGCAGGGCATGGTAATGATACATATCTGCCAGTTCGGGATGGGTAAAGCGTGCCCTCAACTGCGGGAGGTAGCCCGCCGGGGCCCGATCTGCTATTTTATTGTTATCTCCCCATTCGACGTAGGCATAGTTGGCGATCTGATTGGTCTCGCGCGTATCTGTGACGTTCAGGGTAGCCAGATAACCTTTTGGATAAAGGTGATGCCGTTCGACGGCCGAGCGACTCGCATGGGTAGCCGGATCCAATAGGTCCCCTACTCGAGCATTGGAGAACAATGCCCGAGCGTCAAGCAGGACCTGGGCGGCGTAGTATCCAAACAGTGACGGACTGCGCGGTGATGATGTCGCCAGGTCGTTTGGCAGTGTAGTGGCCCAGAAGTCGTTGGTCAGGGAAATGTCGCAGATGTTCTGAAGGCGGCTGACGAACATCTCAGGGCTGTCTACATCCCGCAGTCGGGCCAAGTCGGATTCCAGCGCTGACTCCGGCGATCCCGTGTACCGCCCGGTCACCGCTGACATAAAGAACCACTGCGCGATCGTCTTGCGAAGGGTAAACTCCTCAACCCCGATCTCCGTGCGGCCAATCAAGTACAGGATGTATGAGAACAGCAGGTTGTTCTGAGAACTGATCATCTTGTCGCTACGGAAACCCGCAAGCCGGATGCAGTTCAAAAAATCATGCCAGTACTGGATATTGAGTACACGTGATTGAGCGTCTTTGAGCCTGTCAAACTGTTCTATCCGACGTTCGTCGCTGAACCGCTCTGTCTCCAGATCCTTCCCCCGCAGGATAGAGTATACATACTGCAAACGTGCACGTTTGAACGCCACCCCGACACTGACACGCAGCAACTGGGCCGGGTCCGGCTCGATGAAGTAGTTGAACGGTGAAGCCGTGCCCCTGGTGGGCTGACGCGCTTCACGGCAGAAGCGCTCCAGTTCAGCCCGCCCCTCGTCCCAGAACACGGACATCAGTGTCAAGATGAAATCGGCCTGGTTGAGCGGAGTGCCCTTGCTATTGATGCGCACAAAAACGTCTGAGACATCTTCTTCGGAGATATCCGCCGCTAATTCCAATGCTGTGAAAGGGAAGGTCGTCAATGACTGCAACTTTGAGATGGCCTTTTTGATGCGCTTGGTTTCTTCTTCCGTCACCTCGCGCGAGGTTCGCAGTCCTTCAAGGTAGTCATCGACCACCTCGAAGATGTCGGTGTCATTGCTCCATATTCGTGAGATGTCCGGGATAAACGCTTTATCCCGCCGGATAGCCGCATCAACGACCTCAAACCGCTCTTCCAGCGGGTTGAAGGCGATGCAGATCTGCTCACTGTCATAGTTTTCTCTGACAACGGGCACACCTTTGACCACCGCATAGAGCGAGGTGAGCCGCTGTTGACCGTCCACGATCACCAACCGCGGCGGTTTTTGCTTGACATCCGTCCCGATAGGCCGGTCATCGGCTAGACCACTGCGCCACAGCAGCAGATATCCCACGGGGTAGCCACGGTACATGGAATCAAAGAGATCTCGTACCTTCGCATTTTTCCATACAAACGGCCGCTGAATATCAGGCAGGCCGATCTCGCCGAGTTCAATGTACTTGACCAGCGAGTTGAGGTCATAGTCAACTTTAGTGAAGACGGTTTCACTCATACAGCAATCTCTCCGTTCATCAGGCGGGGGAGGAGAAGGTCGCGGGCCTGCGCGAGCAGTTTCATCTCCTCTTCTAATACTGAAATGAACTTGTAAATTGGCTCTGCCTTTTCATTGAAGAGTTCTAGCATCTGTTTTGGTGGAACAAGCACTATCGCTCGTTCAAAATCTTCTGGTCGTACCGCCGGATAACTTGCTCCTGTAGTATGGTTTACAAGGTGTCCGACGAACTCATCCGTTGTGACAAATAAGTACAGGTACGTAAAAGGAACGGTTATGGGCGATATTACCGTGAATCCTGTCGAAAAAACATCGTTCTCTTCGGGATCGGGGATCAATGCAAAAGCACGAAGATTTGGTCTAACATTGGACCAGATTATATCCCCTGGCCTTGCTTTCCTGCGTGCCCGTCCTGGAGCTTCAGAGGACGGCATTGTGTTCTTGTTAATTATCCGACCTTGTTTTACCGACGATATGTCGATGTAATTAATTATATCAGGTAATGCACTAGCCTTATAACTCTCGACATTTGTTGCAGCGATCTCCACCAGTGTCTTCTTCTCCCACCCCTCCGGCACGCCGTCTTTGATCGCAACATGCTCGTGGCCGGGGAAACGGAGGTTGACAAACCATTCCCGGTAGAGCAGCCGCGCCGCCTCTTCCAGCAGCTGAATCCGCCGTCGGTTGTTCTCGATGAGGTCGTCGTAGGCGGAAAGCACTTCCACGATTCGTTCCTGGATCTGATACTCCGGCAGCAGGATGTCCAGCCTGTGAATATGATTCCGGTTCAGTGTGGGATTTGAGTTCCCTACGTCGTAACGCTCAAGTCCCAACGTTTGCAGGAAGTAAAAGACAAATCGTGGGAGATTGCCCTTGAAGTCTCTGCTCCATAGTGTCGTATCGTGCGGCCAGTAAGGCCCATCAACATAATGGACTGTCCCAAGCGATCCTTTACGACCTATTACCACTCCTGGCCCGTCCACCTTTGCCTCGGAATGGTAACTATTCACACCAGAAGACGACACCACAGGAATGTTGCCCGGCTTCTGTTCCGCCTTTGTGATATCATATCCACGCTGGAAGAAGACGAGGTCCTGCAGGATTGCCGACTGCCATCCTGGTCGACGCCTCGGGGCTGTACTCATACCTTCACCCCTTCACAGTTCTCCCTGCCCATTGCCGCCAGTTGCACCCTCCTGTCAAACCAACCACCCCTCATTCCCCATCCTCCAGCAGCCTCGCAATCTCCTCCGGGCCGGGGAGCTGGTCCCGGAGTTCCCGGGGCAGTTCCCTGACCGTCCGGTAGGTGGCGACGCCGATGGGCGAGGTGGAGGACTGCAGGGCGTACTCGACGATGGTGCGGTTCTTCTCCTTGCAGAGGATGATGCCGATGGAAGGGTTCTCGCCCTCCTCACGGACCCGGTGGTCGAGGGCGGCCAGGTAGAACTGCATCTTGCCGACGAACTCGGGCTGGAACTCTCCGATCTTCAGTTCGATGGCCACCAGGCAGCGGAGCCGCCGGTGGAACAGCAGCAGATCGATGAAGTACTCCCTGTCCTCGACCTCCAACCGGAACTGGCTTCCGACGAACGCAAACAGCCCGCCCATGGCCCGCAGGAAGTCTTCGACCCGGCCAATGAGGGCACGCTCCAGCTCGCGCTCGGAGTGCTCCTCTCCGAGTTCCAGGAAATCGAAGGTGTACTCATCCCTGACCGCGAGTTTTGCCTGCGCCCGCAGTTCCGGCGTGAGCGCCTTATCGAAGTTGGTCTGGCCGAGGAGCGTCTTTTCGTAACTCCTGTTCTCGATCTGGTGGACGAGCACGCTCCTTGACCAGCCGAACTTGCGGGTCATGCGGATGTAGAACTCGCGCTCCAGTGGGTCTTTACACCGCGACATGATGACGAGGTTGTGGCTCCAGCTGATTTCTCCAACCAGTGGTTGGAGTTTTTCGTTGTCGTGGTATTCCTGGTAGAACTGCCGCATATACCAGAGGTTCTGGACTGAAAAGCCTTTGATCCCGGGAAACTCCAGCTGAAGGTCGTCTGACAGCCGTTCGACTACCGACCTGCCCCACCCTTCGTACTCCTGCCTCTGGGCAATCATCCTGCCGATATCCCAGTACAGGCCGATCAGTTCCTTGTTGACCGCCCTGAGCGCCTGGTACTGGCCGGCACGAATGCGCTCTTTGACTTCGAGAAGCAGCGAGCCGTAGTCCTCCGGCAGGTTCGAAGCCGTCATATCTCCAGTTCCTCGAAGTTCTTCTTGATCGTCGCCGCCAGCCGCACCGCTTCGGTGTTGAGGTCTTCCAGTTCCACGTGGATCTCGCGGAGCGCCTCCTCGAAGTCGAAGTTCTCGTCCTCCTCCTCGGGGGCGACGCCCACGTAACGGCCGGGTGTCAGCGACCAGTCGTTAGCCTCGATCTCCGCCCGGTCCACCAGTTTGACCAGCCCTGCGACATCACAGAGTTTCGCTTCGGGGAACCGTTCGGTCAGCCAGTGCGCCTGCCGCCAGAAGTAGCGCACCTGTTTGAGCTGCTCGACGGCCACCTGCCGGGCCTCGTCGGCAGCTTTCCGGGCGCGGGCGAGCTCGCGGCCTACCCACGCGTCGCTGTCCCGGGCGTTGCACTCGTTCTCGCAGGTCTCGATGAGGCGGCAGGCGAGTTTATAGAGGAGATCGCTCTGCTTGATCAGGTCGCGGCTGCACCCGGCCAGCGGAGCGAGACGGTCGACCGCCTTCTTGAGCTCGCCGTTGGTGGTCTTCTGCCCCTGCCACGCCGTCCGCTGCCTGGAGACCGCTTTTTGGAACCTCTCCACGTCGCCCTTGAACACAGGCATCGCATCTTCGAGTTCCTTGAGTGCCCCGGCGTGGGGGGCGTCGCCGGGAAGGGTCGAGAGGAACGGCCCAACCGCCTCTCGCAGTGCATCCAGAGAGGTAATGAAAGACGGGAGCGGCTCGATCTCTTCGCCGTCATCGTCCCTGGCAGTGAAACACCCCTCCCCTTCATCCAGCATGCGCCGGCAGTAGCCTGCCACGAGATTGAGGTATTTCTCGGTTTGGCCGCGATAGAGCCAGACGATCGCGAGGAGGTTCTGCTCCTGCTCAGGGGAAAAGTCGTAGATCTTGCGGGTGACCTTGCGGTAGATGTTCCGCGCGTCGATCATCAGCACCGCATCACGATACTCCTCGGGCTTGTCGCGGTTGAGGAACCAGAGTTCGCACGGCACGGAGCGGGTATAGAAGAAGTTGGAGCGGATGGCAACCATGATCTCCACATCGCCCGTCTCGATCAGTTTCTGCCGGACGCCGGCTTCTGCATGCCCGGCGCTGGAAGCCTGGGATGACATGACGAAGCCTGCCCGCCCGTGCTCGTTCAGGTAACTGTAGAAGTAACTGATCCAGACATAGTTGCCGTTGGAGACCTTGCCCTTCTGGTTAACCCCCGGCAGGCCGAAAGGAAGGCGCGGATCTCTCTTGACCCTGTCCGCGTCGATCTCATCGACGTTGAACGGAGGATTGGCCATCACAAAGTCGGCCTTGCCCAGCAACTCGTGAGGATCCTCGTAGTACGTGATGACCCTCTGGATATCGCCCTCGAGGCCGTGGACGGCCAGGTTCATCTTCGCCAGGCGGATGGTGGTGGCGTTCTTCTCGAGCCCGTAGAACGTGAGTCTATCGACCGGGTTCTCGTGGCGGCGCTCGACGAAGCGGGCGCTCTGGACGAACATGCCGCCCGAGCCGCAGGCCGGATCCAGGACGGTGCCGCCTTCGGGTTCGAGGATGTTGGCGATGAGCGAGACCAGCGAGACCGGCGTGAAGAACTCGCCACCGTCGTGGGCTTTCTGGTCGGCGAACTGGGTGAGGAAGTACTCGTAGATGCGGCCGAACACATCCCCGGAGACATGCCTGAGTTCGTCGGGGTTGAGCGTGCGGAGGAGCTGACCGAGCACACTGTTCTCCAGTTCCTGGTATTCGCTCCTGGGGAGAACTCCCCGGAGGTTGGCGTAGTCGCCCTCGATAGACTCCATCGCCTCGATGATGGCTCTCGCGCGATCGTCGCTGTCGGTGAGGGAAACGAGATGGTCGAACTGTGCCTTCGGCTGCAGAAAGATGGCGCTCTTCTGGGAGAAGTCTTCCTTGGTCAGCGCCCGGGTCTTCCCGCCACGCGTGGGAAGGTTGGCTTCAACGTCCTTTTTCACCGCGAGAAACCGGCTGTATGCGTGCCGCAGAAAGATCAGGCCCATAACAGGCAGGAAATATTCGTTGCTTGCGTAGTTCGAGTTCGCCCGCAATGTATCTGCCGCGTTCCAGAGCCGTTTTTCGATTGCTTCGATATGTTCCAGTTGAGCCATTTGTAACCCTTTTGTTGTGCGGAGCCGGCAATGACCGTTCTGCAGAAGGTGTGTTGTTCTGCCGACCTGTCACATCAGGCCCCTTCGAATCCATAGGTATTGACCCTTCACTCACGTTATTTCGGGTCAATATGTAGCATCGGTCATGATGTCGATTACTTTACCAAAAAGTCCATGTACCGTGCTATAAATATTACTATTAATTATTATAGCCCGGGTTCCCGATCGATATGCGCAGACACATCCAGAATCCGTAAAATCTTATATTCTCCGATATTTTACGGAATCCGGGTTGATGATGCGCTTGATTTTTACGCACATGGACATCCGATTAGAACGGTTGAAATTCAGCCAATCTGTGGATATCCTGCATAACATGACCGGATGAAAGAATCGTTTTCAGGACACCATGGTTCACGGCCTTACCTTCCGGGAAGTCAGGGACGAAAGACAGCCCGGTCGATCAAACCACTGTTCTCACCCGGAGGGGCGTCGCATATTCCTGGCGAACGCCAAAATGGTAGAGGGTTATTCGAAATCCTCTATCTATCAGGTTCCGAAGTACGATGCCTGTATTGTCCCAGGCGTCCGCGTCGTCCGTCCCGGCGTAGCACCTCTGGCCGACCGGCTCATGGTGCTGTCGCGAACCTGGATGCCCCAGGAAGGTGACCTTGAAAGGCTGAACCGTCCCGCTCAGCAGCACTGCTTGCCGCCGGCCTCTTCGCCCTCGAGGAGGAGCCTCCCGAAGAGCATCCGTTCGAGTGTCGTCGCGACGTACTTCATCCGCTGGGCCGCCTCCATGTCCTCGTAGCGGTGGATGTCCGCGTAGACCTGCAGGCGGACGAGGCCGAACCGGAAGCGGTCGAGGTCGTCGTCCTCGAGTTCCGAGACCTCACGGTAGATGGGTTCGAGCAGGAAGGGGAACTCCTCGTAGTTCTCGAGCGCCTCGATGACCTTCGAGAAGGCGGGGAGGGGTCCCGCCTCTCCGGCAAGGATCCGCGAGTACTCCATTCTTTATCCCTCGATCTCGTTCACCAGGGCTTCCATGATGGCGTCGAAGCTCTTCCAGGTCGGGTTTTCCTCGCCCCCGGCACGGCGGATGATGAACGGCCTTCCTTCGTCTGCAGCCTTGCGCATCTCGGGGTCGAGCGGGATGGCCCCGAGGAAGGGCACCCCGAGGGTTTTTGCTTCTTTCTCGCCGCCGCCCTTGCCGAAGATATCGATCTCCTCCTTGCAGTGGGGGCAGACGAACCCGCTCATGTTCTCCACGATGCCGAGCACCCGGAGTTCGAGTTTCTTGATGAACTCGGCGGCCTTGCTCGAGTCGAGGACCGCGACGTCCTGCGGGGTGGTGACGATAACCGCTCCGGCGATGTTCGGGGCAAGCTGGGCGACGGTGAGGGCTTCGTCGCCGGTGCCGGGCGGGAGGTCGACGATCAGGTAGTCGAGGTCGCCCCAGTTGACGTCTTCCAGGAACTGCCGGATGACCGTCATCTTCATCGGGCCACGCCAGATGACGGGGGTGTTGCGCTCCGGGAGGAGGAATGCCATCGAGATGACCGCGAGGTTGCCGCTGACCCTGACCGGCTCGATGATCTTCCCGTCGTAGGACTGGAGACGGGCGTCCTCGATCCCGAGCATCTTCGGGATGTCCGGACCGTGGATGTCGAGGTCGATGAGAGCCGTGTTATAGCCGCGGTTGGCAAGAGCATAGGCGAGGTTTGCCGAGACCGTGCTCTTTCCTACTCCGCCTTTCCCGGAGAGGACGAGGACGACATGCTTTACGCTGACATCGGCTTTCGGGGGGAGATCCCGCGGAGCATCCGCATTTCTCGGGTCGCTGCATCCGGTCGCAGACGGGCAGCCGGCGCAGTTGCCGGCACAGGTTTCCTTATCGGGTTCGCTCGTTTGAGTCATCAGAAGTATCCTCCGTGATAGGGTATCTCATAATCTGGAGTTACTATATATTACTGGTAAACGTCACAAAAAGGTATAGGTGCTGGCAAGAAAGTCCCGTCCTGCCGCCGGAGCCTGGATTTCGGGCACGTTTTCAGCCACCGGCGGCGGGGGGAAAGAGGGCGACGGTGTCCCCGTCATCAAGGGGCGCCTCAAGACCCCCGCTGAAGTGGACGTTCCTGCCGTTCTTCAAGATGTTGACGTAGGCCCGGATCTCCCCGGTGGGGGTGAAGAGGGCGTCGCCGAGCCCAGGGTACCGGGCGGAGAGGTACGCGAGCAGGTCGCCGACGGTCGATCCCCGGGAGATCTCCGCATTGCACTCGGCCGGGATGATGTCGCGGAGCATGGCAAACGCCCTGACCTTCACCGTTATGGCACCCCCTCCGTTCGCGCCCAGGATCGTCGCCACCTCTTCCTCCACCCCGGGTGATAGAGGTCTCCAGCCTTATTGGTATCGCTCCCGGGCGCGTGCCCGGATCGTATCTGATTTCCTCAACGCGAAAGTTAATGAGTCGATATCGTCGTCCGGCAGTCTTATTGCCCTGGCCGGGCCCTGGGGCATGGTGATAACCTATGAACGGCTACGCAGAGAAGATCCTCTACGTCGATCTCACGAGAGAGCGGACGATGGAGGAACCGTTTCCCGAAGAGTGGAGGCGGGCATACATCGGAGGGAGAGGCCTCGGGGTCCGCATCCTCGATGACCTGGTGAACCCGGGCATCGATCCTCTCGGTCCGGAGAACGTGCTGGTCTTCGCCACCGGGCCGGTTGCCGGGAGCGGCCTTCCCCTGGGTTCCCGGTACGACGTCGTCACGAAATCGCCGCTGACCGGGACATTGACCAGCGCGAACTCCGGCGGGAAGTTCGGCACCAGCATGAAGCGTGCCGGGTACGATGCGGTCGTGATCCTGGGGCGGGCGGAACGGCCGGTCTCCCTCCTCCTCGACGACGGGCACGCGGAGGTCCGGGATGCCTCGCCCCTGTGGGGGATGACGACGAGCGAGACGACGGCGGCCCTCCAGGAAGACCTCGGCGACCCCGGCGCAAGCGTCGCCTGCATCGGCCCCGCCGGCGAGCGCCTCGTCCGGTTCTCCGGCATCATCAACGAGACCTCCCGGGCCGCCGGCCGCGGGGGCGTCGGTGCCGTGATGGGGTCGAAGAACGTAAAAGCGGTCGCCGCCCGGGGGAACGGCCGGATTACCGTCGCCGACCGTGACCGGTTCCTCACCCTGAAGAAAGAGATCGCGGAGAAGATCCGGGAGAACGCCATCTCGGGCGGAGGGCTGCCCCGGTTCGGGACGGCCGTCCTCGTGAACATCATCAACGAGAACTACATCCTCCCGACCCGGAATTTCCAGACCGCTCACTTTCCTGCAGCGGAGAACGTCTCGGGGGAGCGAATGGCCGACACCATCCTCTCCGGTAAGATGGGGTGCCAGACCTGCGTCATCCAGTGCGGCCGCGACATCGAGATCGAGGGGAAGCGGACGGCAGGACCGGAGTACGAGACGATCTGGGCTTTCGGTCCCGACTGCGGGATCGACGACCTTGCCGCCGTCTCGGAGGCGAACAGTCTCTGCAACGACCTCGGCCTCGATACGATCTCTGCCGGGTCGACGATCGCCTGCGCCATGGAACTCTCGGAGAAGGGCTACATCGACGAAGAAGTCCGGTTCGGTGACGCAGAACGGATGCTCGACCTGGTCCGGCGGATCGCCTATCGTGACGGCATCGGCGACGAACTTGCCGAGGGTTCCTTCCGCTTCGCCCGGAAGCACGGGCACCCCGAACTCTCGATGAGCGTCAAGCGCCAGGAACTCCCTGCCTACGACCCCCGGGGATTGCAGGGGCACGGTCTTGCCTACGCCACATCGGTCCGGGGCGGCGACCATGTCTACGGCTACATGATCGCCCCCGAGGTGCTCGGGTCGCCGGAGAAACTCGACCCCTACTTGAGTGAGGGGAAGGCGGTCTGGACGAAGATCTTCCAGGACCTCACGGCCTTCATCGACTCGTCGGGGGCCTGCCTCTTCACCTCGTTCCCGCTCGGCGCCGCGGACTACGGGGCGATGGTCTCGGCGGTCACCGGCTACGATATCGATGGCGCTGAGGTGCTCCGGATCGGCGAGCGGATCTGGAACATGCAGAAGATCTTCAACCTGAGAGCCGGATGTACCCGGGAGGATGACACCCTGCCGCCGCGCCTCCTTGAGGAGCCGCTCACTGAAGGCGCTCCGAAAGGCCAGGTCTGGGAGCGAGAGCCCCTTCTCGACGACTACTACGAGGCCCGGGGATGGGACCGGGAAGGCCGCCCGACGCCGGAGAAACTCCGCGAACTCGGCATCGGGGAGGCGGCGGTCCCTGTCCCGTGACCCGATCTACTTTTTGATGTGCCAGCCGCCCGTCGCTTCCGGGATGCAGTCGATCTCGGGCGAGTAGGGCTTGATGTCCAGGACCGGGGTGCCGTCCAGGGCGTCGAGCCCCCGGACGGTCAGGACACCGCCCTCCCGCCGGACCAGGTCGACGATCCCGAACCCGATCGGGTTCGGGCGGGCGGGCGAGCGCGTCGAGAAGACCCCGCGTTCCCGGGTCTCACCCGGCGGCTTTGCATAGAGCAGCCCGCGTTCCGCCCGGTCGAGCCAGTAGAGCACGATAAGGTGGCTGCTCCGTTCGATCCCCTCGAGCCCCGGGGCGTAGGTTTCGAGGACGCGGATCTCCGCGACGGTATCCGCGAGGCGCCCCTGGCGGGGGGCGTCGCCCCGGGCCCGGTAGGGCGACCGGACGACGCCGATGGGGATGCATTCTATCGTCGCCATACCGTTACCGCCCCGGCCTCCTTGCATCGAGCGTTTCGTTGCAGAGACGGTCCGCGACCTGGATGCAGGGGTGCTCTCGCGGGACGCTCTCGAACCTGACCTCCGCAAAGTTGCGCATCAGTCCCCGGACTTCGTCCGCAAGGGCTGCAAGGTGCTCTTTGGTGATGCGGTACCGGCCGGTGAGCTGGCGGACGACCAGTTCCGAGTCCGACCTGACGGTCAGCCTGCCGGCGGTGAACTCCCGGGCGGCGTCAAGACCGTTGATGACAGCGTGATACTCGGCCACATTGTTGGTCGCAGTTCCGATACATTCAGAACGGCCGGCCACGACGGAACCGTCCCGCACGATCACGTACGCCCAGGCGGCGTCTCCGGGGTTTCCCCGTGACGCGCCGTCGGTATACAGTGTCACGGCGTCGGTTGCCATCGCCGGTGCCTCCTCCGGTCACTCTCTCTTCGCATCATCTGCCGGCTAATCATCGATCTGTAGAGAGTTATTGGTATCGCTCCCCGGAGAGGGGGAGCGTCCACCACAAGACGTTAATACCCCGGCGCTGTAAGGGCGGACCTATGCTTGAGTCGAGCCGGATCAGTGAAGATAGAGCGATGCGGGACCGACTGGGCGTCTTTGAGGACCGGACCGATGCCGGGCGGCGCCTCGCCGCGACCCTCTCGCCGATGGAGACGCTCGCCGGGCCGGTGGTCTGCGCCATCCCCGCCGGGGGGGTGCCGCCGGGTGTTGAGGTGGCCCGGGCGCTCAAGGCCCCGCTCCGGATGGCGGTGGTGCGCAAGGTGCAGATTCCCTGGAACCCGGAGGCCGGGTTCGGCGCCGTGACCTGGGACGGGCGGGTCTTCCTGAACCGGGGCCTCATGGCCGGGCTCCACCTCTCGGATGCCGAGGTGAGCGCCGCGATAGCGAAGGCCAAAGCGAACGTGGCGGAGCGGCTGGAGAAGTTCTCCGGCGGGCGGCAGGAGCCGGGGCTTGAAGGCCGGACCGCGATCCTGATCGACGACGGCCTCGCGACCGGGTATACGATGCTCGCCGCCGTCGAGGCGGCCCGGGCTGAGTTGCCCCGGAAGGTCGTCGTGGCGGTCCCCACCGGCTCCCTCCACGCTGTCAACTTCATCGCCCGGAGGGCGGACCTCGTCGTCTGCCCAAACATCAGGACCAGCCCCACCTTCGCGGTGGCGCAGGCCTACGAGCGGTGGCACGACCTCACCGACCAGGAGGTGCAGGAACTGCTGGTCCAGGCCCGGGATATGGGGCTCTTCTGATGCGGGCGGGGGCATGGCGGTGGATCCCCTCGTCGTGATACTGGGGTTTGGCGTCTTTCCCCCGGAGCACACCTGTGACGGTGACGACACCTCGCCGGCAATCACGATCCTCGGCGCGAGGACGCCCTACCTCGCGATAATCATGGAGGATATCGATGCTCCGGAGGGCACCTTCACCCACTGGCTCATCTGGAACATCCCTGCTACAGAGGAAGTCCCCCCGGACCTGCCTGCCGCGGGAGAACTCCAGGAACCGGCTGGTGCGATGCAGGGGACGAACGATTACGGCACCATCGGTTACCGGGGCCCCTGCCCGTTGCGCGGCGAGTCGCACCGCTACCTCTTCCGGGTCTACGGGCTCGCCGGGCCGATCGATCTCGCGCCCGGATCCAGTCGAGTCGACCTCGGGCGCGCCATGATGGACGCGATCCAGGAGTCCGGGGAGGCGATGGCGGCATACGGGAGGGCGGCCGAAACGGGACCGCCCCGGTGCTAGGTCCAATCCCGCCCGCCGCAACAGATTTATGCACCCCTTTCCATGGGGGTGACGGGTATGCAGAACCTGACGATAGAGGTCGACTTCGACCGGTTTCCCCGGGAGCACACCTGTGACGGAGAGGACATCTCTCCGCGGATACGGGTGCTCGGGTCGGATGCACCTTACCTTGCGGTCATCATGGACGACCCGGATGCACCGCGGGGCACGTTCACCCACTGGCTTGCCTGGAATATCCCGTCGACCGGCGAGATTCCCGCAGGCATCCCCCCGGAGCCCCGGGTCTTCCATCCGGTCCCGGCCGTCCAGGGGACGAACGACTTCCGGAAGACCGGTTACGCCGGCCCCTGCTCCCCGAGGGGTGCGTCGCACCGCTTCTTCATCCGGGTCTGGAGCCTCGCGCAGGAACTCGACCTCCCGCCGGGCTCCGGCAGGACCTGGCTTCTGGACGCACTTGCCGGCGCCGCGACCGGCTACGGTGAGACGATGGCGGTCTACAGGCGGAGAACGGTGCCCGAGTCCCCGCCCGGAGCCGGAACCCGGACCTGAAGGCATCCCCGGTCTCGCAACCTTTTTATCGGGACCCGCCTAGAGTCCCTGTATGGGCGCAGAAGTCACCAAACTGATAGTCTCTCTTCACTCTGCAGAGTTCCCTATCTGGAACACCTGCGACGGTCCCGACCGTTCTCCCGGGTTGAGGATCCGGGGACTCGCCCCGGAGACGCAGTCGATGGCGGTCTTTGCACTGAACCCCTTCGAACCCGGGTGCTCGTTTACGACCTGGATCGTCTGGAATCTCTCCCCGGCACCGGTGATCCCGGAGGGTATTCCGCCGCAGGGTATCGTGACCGCTCCGGTGAACGCCGTCCAGGGGACGAACGATTACGGTATCATCGGCTGGCGCGGCCCCTGCCCGCCCCCGGGAGAGACGCACCGGTATCACTTCAAGGTCTACGGGCTCGACGCCATGCTCGATCTCGCCCCCGGCGCGGGCAAGCACGATCTCATCGCCGCGATGCAGGGGCACGTCCTCCAGTTCGGCGACACCGCCGCCATGTACTCCCGGTGACCGCACAAACCCTTTTTATACTTCTCTTCCCGAAAGAGGCTATCGACGGAGTCTGGTACAATGCCGAACCTGGTTGTCACACTGGATTTTGAAGAGTTCCCGCCGGAGCACACCTGCAGGGGAGCGAACCGGTCGCCCGCAATCCGGGTCGAGGGGATCCTGCCGAACATCAAGTCGCTCGCGGTCCTCGCGACGACGAGCCCCGAGGAAGGCCCGTCAAGGGTGGCGTGGGTCTTCTGGAACCTCCCCGCCGTCCCGCTGATCCCTGAAGGGTTCACGGCCGATAAGGTTGTGGAAACGCCGGTTCGCGCCGTACAGGGCACAAACGACTTCGGCACCATCGGTTACCGGGGCCCCTGCCCGGAGGCCGGAAAAACTGAGGCCTACCTCTTCCGGGTCTACGCGCTCGACCTCGATCTCGGTCTTGAGCCCGGCGCGACCTGGGAGGAACTGGTCCGGGCGATGGAAGGGTCGATGAACCAGACCGGGGAGGTCATCGTCTTCGCCACCGGGTAAAGGGCAACAGGCGTGGGGGCGCCGAGCCCCCGGCCGGAGAAGAAAAGATGCCGGTGCCCTCCCTTACATGGGCATGGGCGGGCTCTCTTTCTGCATGGGCGGGCTCTGCTTCTCGATGTTCTTTGCGATGGAAGCCATCTCCTCGCCCAGCATGCGGACGATATCGTCCATGGTGACGATCCCGATCAACTTCCCGGCGTCGTCGGTGATCGGCATCCTCCGGATGCCCTCCGCGGTCATCTTCTGGATGGCCTCGTAGATCCCCATGTTGTCATGGAACGTGACCACGTCCCGGGTCACGATATCCCCTGCCCGGACCTCGCCGGGATTCTTCTCCTGTGCCATGACCCGGATTGCAAGGTCGCGATCGGTGAGTATGCCGGCAGGCCGGTTATCGCCGGTGACAATGACGACGCTTCCGACATTCCTCTCTCCCATAATCCTCGCCACCTCCACCGCCGGCGTATCCGGCGAGACGGCGACGACCTGCTCACGGCAGCACTTCACGATTCCCATAACATAACCTCCGTTGACGGCGTCTGACTCATGCCGGTATGGTATATGAACATAACCCGTGCCGGCGGCCGGGCCTCCTCCTTAAATACGATCGGCGAGAAGATCCTCCATCACAGAGATGGACTGGCTACTGATTATTCTGACCGTAGCGGGCCTTTCAGTCTTTGAGATCGTCTCGAGCATCGATAATGCCATCATCAACGCCGACGTTCTCGTGACGATGGGGGAGAAGGCCCGCAGGTGGTTCCTCCTATGGGGCCTGATCGTTGCGGTCTTCGTGGTCCGGGGGCTCCTGCCGTGGCTGATCGTCTGGGCAACCACCCCGTCGCTTGGGCCTGTCGGATCCCTGCTCGCGACGTTCTCAAGCGATCCGGCGGTAACAGCCGCGATCGAAGAATCGGCCCCGATCCTCCTGATATTCGGGGGGACGTTCCTGGTCTTCCTCTTCTTCCACTGGCTCTTTGTCGAGGAGAAGACCTGGGGGCTCCGGAGCGAGGCCATCTTCTCCCGCCAGGCCGTCTGGTTCTACGCGGTCGTCTCGATCCTGCTTGCCGCAATCGTCTGGTTCGCCCTCCAGATCAACGTCATGATGGGGTTTGCGGCCGTGCTCGGTTCGACCGCCTTCTTCATCGTCCACGGATTCCGGCAGAACGCCGAGGTGCAGGAAGCCAGGCTCCGGCAGCCCGGGATGTCGGACCTCTCGAAGATCGCCTATCTGGAGGTCCTCGACGCGACATTCTCGATCGATGGCGTCATCGGGGCGTTCGCCTTCACCCTCTCGGTCCCCCTCATCCTGATCGGGAACGGTATCGGGGCTGTCGTCGTCAGGGAACTGACCGTCCGTGGCGTCGATAAGATCCGGAGTTACTGTTTCCTCAAGAACGGAGCGATGTACTCCATCCTGGTGCTGGGGACGATCATGCTCGCGGACAGTTTCGGGTTCCACATCCCCGCCTGGCTCTCGCCGATAGCGACGTTCGGCATCGTCGGCTACTTCCTCTACCGCTCGGTGCAGGAACAGAAGAAGGGGGCAGCGGGCGTTGCGTGACCGGGATTCCGGCTGTTGCCCTGCAACCTCTCAGGCCGCCCGAAAAAGTATATCCGGGTCAAGAGACGAAACGTAGTCCATGACGAAGCGATCAATCGGCCCACGGACACTCCTCTATCCCCACCCGGTCCTGATCATCGGGACCTACGGTGCCGACGGCCGGCCGGACGCCATGGTTGCTGCATGGGGCGGCATCTGCTCGTCCCGCCCCCCGGCAGTCGCGGTCTCGGTCCAGAAAGCCCGGCAGACCTACGCGAACCTCATCGAGCAGCGCGAGTTCACGATCAGCATACCCTCGGCGGACTACGTGAAGGAGGCGGACTGCTTCGGCATCGTCTCCGGCCGGGATACGGACAAGTTCGCGGCGACCAATCTGACGCCGGTGAAGGGCGATCTCGTGAACGCCCCGTACGTCGGGGAGTTCCCGGTCGTTCTCGAGTGCCGGCTCCTCCAGACGGTCGAGATCGGTGTGCATACCCAGTTCATCGGGGAGATCCTGGACGTGAAGGTGGACGAGAGCGTCCTTGGTGAAGACGGCAAGCCGGATATCGCGAAGGTCAGACCGTTCGCCTACGACTCGATGCGGCAGGAGTACTACGAGTTCGGCGGCGTGCTCGCGAAGGCTTTCTCGGCGGGGAAGGAGATGCTCCGGTAACTTCTCCGGTATCCGCTCTTGGAATTACCCCTAAATTTACCCTGAATTTCGATATTGCCCTTTTTTTGTAAAACCATGCGGTTTCAATAGACTCTTATAGTTGTTTTGATGTATAGATTGATCCAGTGGTGTTGCCAACGGGCCAATATACCCTGCTCTACGTTGATGACGAACCGGCCCTCCTTGATATCAGTAAGGTGTTTCTTGAGCATTCGGGTACGCTCAGCGTCGAGACCGTGCCCTCCGGCCGGGAGGCGCTGGCCCGGCTGGACGAGGTGGCCTGTGACGCGGTCGTCTCCGACTACCTGATGCCGGAGATGGACGGCATCGAGCTCTTGAAGGAGGTCCGGCAGCGTTTTGGGGACCTTCCATTCATCCTCTTTACCGGGCGCGGCCGCGAGGAGATTGTCGTGGAAGCGCTCAACCGCGGTGCCGACGGTTACATCCAGAAAGGGGGCGACCCTGAATCACAGTTTGTCGAGCTCGAGCACCGGATCGTGCAGGCGGTGGAGGGCCGGCGGGCCATCCGGGCCTTGCGAGACTCGGAAGAACGCTATCGCGCCCTCTTTGAGGGGGCAAACGACCCGATATTCATCTTTGAGGGCGACCGGTTCGCCGACTGTAATTCAAAGGCCCTCAATGTTTTCCGGTGCACCCGGGAGTTTCTCATCGGGAAGAGGCCCTGGGATCTCTCAAACCCCATTCAGCCGGATGGTGTTCCGGCGCTGGCAAGCGCTGTCGAGAAGATGAAGGCGGCGTATGCGGGACAGCCGCAGTTCTTCGCGTGGCGGATCACTGCGCCAAGCGGGAAGGTCTACGATACGGAGATGAGCGTGAGCCGCGTTGACGTGAAAGGCCCGCCCCGCCTCCAGGCGATCGTCCGGGACGTCACCGCCCGGAAACTGATGGAGGCTGCTCTGATTGGTGTGAACCGGAAGATGCACCTCCTCTCCAGCATCACCCGGCACGATATCCTCAACCAGCTGACCATCCTCCAGGGCTACCTGGGGCTGGCACGGGACCAGGCAACCGATCCTGTTCTCCTGGATTACCTGGACCGGCAGAAGACGGCTATCGGGTTTATCCAGCGCCAGATTGCATTTGCCCAGGACTACTCGGGTCTGGGGGACCGGGGCCCGGAGTACCAGGACGTCGGCGAGTGCGTGGCCCGGGCGGCCGCGAACCTCCACTCCGTTCTCACCCTCATGACCGGGGTGGACGGGGTTGAGGTCTACGCCGATCCCATGTTCGAGAAGGTCTTCTACAACCTCTTTGAGAACGCGGTCCGGTACGCCGGGCCGGCCCCGGCGGTCAGGGTCCATTGCTCCTGCCGGGAGGAGAGCCTCGTCATCTCCGTCGAGGACGACGGTCCCGGTATACCGGCAGGCGAGAAAGAGAGGATATTCCTGCAAGGTTTCGGGAAGAACACCGGTCTCGGGCTCTTCCTCGTGCGTGAGATCCTTGCGATGACCGGGATCGTCGTCCGCGAGACAGGAGAGGCCGGGCAGGGCGCACGGTTCGAGATGCTGGTCTCCGGGGGTCACTGGCGGTTCCGGGATGCCGGTGTCCCGGCCGACCGCTGAACCCTCACCGCCGCCGGTCCCGCTTCGTCTCGACCCACCGCTTCCGCTTCCCGCACCGTTCGCACCGCTGCTCCCACTCGATGACGTTCGAGGAGTACTCGTCGTATCCCCGCTTCCTGCCCCAGCGGTGGAGCCCGATCCTGCAGAGGATGAGGCTGATGGTCGTCATGGTTCTCTCAACGTTGTCCCCTTCTGGCTGCATGAATGTTGCCCTTCGTCCCGGGGCAGGCGAGTTCCATGCCGGTTTTTCCTATCTCTGCATCTGGTAAGGTTTTTATGCCAGACTGTGAGATTGACTACAATTGCACGGAGGTAGTTATGGCGTTTGTCTACTACGGCCAGGGAGTGTCGTCCCTTTACCAGGACTTTGTGGAACGGCTGATGTCGCAGCTCGCGCTCAGGGGAACGGAGATCACGCACCAGAGTATCGGGGATACATCGTCGATGATGGATGTCCGGCATACCGGTGAGGAGGGGCGTATGGAGATCGCGGTCGACCGGGAGAACGTCCGGGTGAGTTATACCGTCGAGCGTCAACGCAAGGAGATCAAGAAAGGGCTCATGGGCGCCATCGCCGGGGCGGGCATAGGCAGCATCCTCGGCAGCGTCATGCGAGGCGAGCGGGACCTCGGCGACGCCATCGGCGGTGCGGCGGCCGGTGGGGCCTACGGGGCATACGACGGCTACGAGTCATCCCATGAGGAACGGACGGCGTTTGCGGAAGTGCTCGCGGAAGCGGTCAGGGACGTCGAGAACGAGCTCCAGGCGATCATCGAGGGGCAGGAGGAGGCGCGGGAGGCTCTCCGCGAGCGCGGCCGGCAGAAACGGGAGGAGGATCTCGCCCGGACGGAGGAACTGCGCGAACTCCTGGAGGAGCTCTACGGCGACCTGCTCGCTGTCCAGGAGGAGGTCGAGATTGCGGCCGCCGAGGGGCAGGACGTCAAAAAACCCCGGGCGCGGACGGACCGGGCCGAGGTCCTCTACGGGGAGGCGGAAGCGGCACTCGAAGAGGGCAACCACGCCGTCGTGAAGGCAAAGGTGAAGGCCGCCCGCGCCATGGTGGAGGGGGCAGAGGAACTTCTCGCGAACCTCGGGAACGAGTGAGGCCCGGCCGCTCCGGGGCCTCCTCGTCCCTCCCCCTCACGGGATGATCTCGCAGCTGTTGTACTTCCGGTGGTCGAAGTCCTCCATCCGGATCCTCCCCGCGTCGATGAGACGGCGGATCTCCGGGAGTGCTGCCAAGAGGGCAGAATAGAGGTTCTCCACCGTCCCGCAGACGACCCGCCGCCCCTCGTCGGGCCAGGGGCGGGTGATGTTCGAGTAGAGGCACCGGCCGCCGCAGAAGTCGAGGATGCCGCATGCCGTGCAGGGACCTCCGACGGTCGTCACCGGGAGGTGGAGGGGATCGGCGGTCGCAATATGTCCGACATAATAGTCCTTCATCCCGACCATGATGGGGCAGGGGGCGATATGCCCGTCGGTCATGATGCTGTAGTTCGCGTGGCCGCACCCGCACCGGAGCATGCTCGGCCGGGATAGCAGCATGTCCTGCACCGGGTCCATGAAGGGGTACCACCGGAGCACCCGGCCCTCTGTGCGCATCGTCTCGACCCAGAACGCGACGAGCGACCGGATGCCGGGGTTATAACTCTCCTTCACCCATGCGGCGTAGTCCCGCAGGTGGTAGTCGTTCCAGAAGTTCGCGTCCATCTGCCAGTGGACGGCCGGGAACGGGAAACGGTCGTTTGCCGTGAGGTAGCGGACGGCTTCCACGATATCGGTATCCTCGGTCACGGTCATCCGGGCGATCACCTCGCCGGCAAATCCGCCTGCCGCGAGAACCCGCAGGTTTCTCGTGATCCGACCAAACGTCCCCTCCCCGCGGTGAGCGTCGGTGAGCCCCTCGGGGCCGTCGATCGAGACCAGGATGGTGTCGAACCGGTTTGCGGTCGCGGGCTCGAGGCGGTCGAGGAGGGTCCCGTTCGTGTGGAGGATCAGGGCCGAGACCGGGGCATCGCGGGCGATCTCGCGGACGCGCTCGACGGCGAGGAGAGGTTCCCCGCCGTAGAAGGTCAGCACGGCATCGGGGTCCTTTGCAAGGAACCGGTAGAGATCGGCAAGGTCGATATCGAGGTCGACCGGGAGATCTTCGTCGACGGCGATGTCGCACGTCTCCGGGGGGTCGACGGTGAACGCCTTCCCCCGGCAGTAGGTGCAGCAGAGGTTGCAGTTGTCGGTCAGGATGAGATGATAGTACACGGGTGGTCTCGTACTATTTGGGCCGCCGGGCGAAAAAAATGTGGGGATCTAGGCCCCCTCTCCGCTGGTTTCCGGCTTACCATATCGGATAGTATAGATTCGACGTTTGAGAACGACCCGGCGCTCATGGGTCTTCACAGATCAAGAAACTCATCTTTCGTAAGGTGGGCCTGCTTCAGGATTGAGAGGAGTGTCCCTCGCGGGATAGGGTCGCGTCGGGGAACGATAACAAGCAGCTTGTTTCCGTCTCCCCCGATCTTATAGAGGGCTACATGACTTCCCTTTCCTCGACGGGGGGGCGTAGTCGAATCCGGCTGCCTTCGGTTTCTTTATGACGTCGTCGGAAGAGATCAGAGGCAGTTTTGTCATGCCTCAACCTCGATGACCGAGGTGAACTTACGGGGTGATTTCAGTATCGGCTCAAGATCCTGCAATATCCCGAGTTCTTTTGCATTCTCAAGGTAGAGTTCGATCGCTTCACGGATGTTGTCCAGAGCTTCCTCCGGCGTATCGCCGCAACTGGCGACCTCAAGTTCCTGGCACCTGGAGACATACGCCCCTTCTTCTTCCCAGATCAGGATGGTTAACCGTACCTTTGTCAATCATGTCACCTCCAATAATTAACAGTTCATTTGCTCTTTATATTATTCTTCTCACAGAAGTTCGAGCGGCAAGCAGATTAAGCAGATTCTACCTCCTGGTTATCTCCGGGTTAAATCACTGTATGCCTGTTCGTTGCCACCGGCCGCAAAAAAGAATACACCACAGGAGAAACCGACTCGTATGTCTGAAGCAAAAGAAAACCTCGCCGAACAGGTCATCGACCCCCGTGACCTCGTCGCCTACCAGCCGGGCTCGATCGTCAGCCGGATGCTCGTCTACACGAAGGCCGGCACCATCACGGTCTTCGCCTTCGATGCGGGTGAAGGCCTCTCGGAGCATACCGCACCTTACGATGCCGTCCTCCAGGTCCTCGACGGGGAGACCCTCGTCACCATCGCGGACAGGGAGTATCCCATGAAGGCGGGCGACCTGATCATCATGCCGGCAAAGATTCCCCACGCGGTCCACGCCGTTACGCGGTTCAAGATGATGCTGACGATGATCCACGCGTGACCTGCGCCGTTGCAGGTCACTGCCTTCAGGTTTTTATAGGTTGGTGACCCGTCTCCCCCCATGCGCACTCCACGAGAACCTCGCCCGGTGGGAGGTCCGGCACCTGCCGGCTACCTGCCCATATCAGACTACGGAATCATCGGCAACCTCAGGACGGCGGCGCTCGTCGGACGGAACGGCTCGATCGACTGGTGCTGCTTCCCGTACCTCGACAGCCCGAGCGTCTTTGCCGCCATCCTCGATACCGGGCGCGGCGGGCGCTTCTCAGTCTCGGCCGTGGGAGCAAGTTCCGGCGAGCAGGGGTATATCGAAGACACCAACGTCCTGATCACCCGGTTCACAACGGACACCGGGAGACTTGCCGTGACCGACCTGATGCCGCTTGCAGGAGAGATCGCCGGCCGCGGCGGGTCGCATGCCCCGCCGGTGATCATCCGCATCCTCGAGTGCGAGGAGGGTGTCGTGGATGTGGCGGTCGAATGGTCGCCGCGGTTCGACTACGCCCGGATCCAGACGTGGATAGAAGAGGTCCCGGGCGGGTGGCTTGCCACCGGCGGCGGCGAGGCGCTGTTTCTCTGCGGTCTTGAGAGCGACGAGAGCGACGCGAGCAGGCGGGATGCCACCCTTCGCGCCCGGTTTACGATGCGGAAGGGCGACCGGAGGCTCCTTCAGACCCGCTGGGGTCTTGAGGACATGACCTGCGATCCCACCCGCGCCGAAGCGGCGCTTGCCGGGACGGTCCAGGTCTGGCGGACCTGGGCGCACTACGAGGATCTGGCGCAGACACCGCGCTGGGCCGGGGAGTGGCTCCCCTATGTCACCCGGTCCGAACTGACCCTGAAACTCCTGACCATGGCCGACACGGGAGCGATCGCCGCCGCGCCCACGACATCCCTTCCCGAGGAGATCGGCGGGGTCCGGAACTGGGATTACCGCTACGCGTGGGTCCGCGACGCCTCGATGACGGCCCAGGCCCTGGTCTCCCTCGGCCACCCCCGGGAGGCGATTGAGTTCCTTCAGTGGATGGAGCGGACGGCCGAGGCGCACACCGGAGCGCGGCAGCCGCAGGTGCTTTTTGCGTTGCACGATGCAACGGCCGATCTCACGGAGATCGAACTTGAGCACCTGGAGGGCTACCGGGGCTCGCGCCCGGTCCGGGTAGGGAACGCCGCCGCCTACCAGTTGCAGCTTGAGATCTTCGGGGAGCTCGTCTCAACCGGCTACGAGCTCGCTCGCCGGGGCGTGAACCTGGGACCCGAAGCCCTCCGGTTCCTCTCTGCCGTCGCCGATTACGCCTGCAGGAGGTGGAAGGAGCCCGACCAGGGGATCTGGGAGATCCGGGGCCCGCCACAGCATTTCGTCTACTCGAAGGTGATGGTCTGGGTCGCTCTCGACCGGGCGATCTACCTCGCGGAGCACCACGGCCTCTCCGGCGACGTGGACCGGTGGAAGAAGGCCCGGGAGACCATCCGGGAACGGGTGCTCACCGAGGGATACGATCCCGAGGTGGGTTCGTTCGTGCAGGCGTTCGGGTCGAAAGCGCTGGATGCGGCCAATCTCCGCATCCCACTCGTGGAGTTTCTCCCCTTCGACGACGAGCGCGTGCAGGGGACGATCGATGCAACACTCGAATACCTGACGAAGAACGGCCTCGTCTACCGTTACCTCACCGACGACGGCCTCCCCGGCGGGGAGGGAGCCTTCGGCCTCTGCACCTGCTGGCTGGTGGACGTGCTGGCCCTGTCGGGGAGGGTGGAGGAAGCGAGGGAGATCTTTGATGGGATCGTGGCCCGGGCAAACACCGTAGGCCTTTTCCCCGAAGAGTTCGACCCCGAGACCGGGGAGTTCCTCGGCAACTTCCCGCAGGCCTACACCCACATCGGCCTCGTCAACAGCGCCCTGTACCTCGCGCATGCAGAAGGGCGGTGGGTCCCGGAGCACGCGCCGGCAGGCATCCCCCGGGAAGGGCTGCGGTGAGGCAGGGGGATCTCATTCTGCTGGCATCGATGCATGGTTTTTATGGCCACGCGTGACAACACGGCAATGATGGCTCCCTCTATCTCTCCCGACGAGTCGAGGACGACGGCGTGGCACGCTCTCCCGACAGATGATGTGGCCGGGCGGTTCGCTTCGCCTTCGGAAGGCCTCTCCGACATCGAGGCCGCCCGGCGACGGGAGATCTTCGGGGAGAATGCCCTCCCGCAGAAGCGGCCGCCGACGGTCTTTGAGGTCTTCCTTCGCCAGTTCATGAGCCCGCTCATCTACGTCCTCCTTGCGGCCGGGATCATTTCCATCCTCTTCGCCGACTTCACCGATGCGGTCTTCATATTCATCGTCATCCTGATTAACGCCGTCATTGGTACGTTTCAGGAAGTGAAGGCGGAGAGGAGCGCAACGGCCCTCCAGCAGATGCTCAGGATCTACGCACGGGTGAAGCGGGGCGGCCGCGAGGCGACGGTCCCGGCGGAGGACCTGGTCCCCGGCGACCGCGTTTCCCTGGAATCGGGCGACCGGGTCCCCGCCGACATCCGCATCCTCACGGCACGATCGCTCACCGTCGACGAATCGCTCCTGACCGGTGAGTCCCACGCGGTCAGGAAGAACCCTGATCCCGTGAATGCAGCCCTCCCTCCCGGCGACCGGCTGGGTATGCTTTATGCCGGCAGCACCGTCATGACCGGCCGCGGTAGGGGGGTCGTGGTCGCGACGGGCCAGCACACCGAGATCGGGCAGATCGCCGAGACGGTCACAGCATCGGAGACGGGCAAACCACCGCTCGTCCTCCGCATGGAGGATTTCTCCCGGAAGATCAGCATCGCCGTCCTTGCTGCCACCGGACTGCTCGCGATCATCGTCCTCGGCCAGGGGGTCCCTCCCCTTGAGGTCTTCTTCCTCGCCGTCGCGCTCGCGGTCTCGGCGATCCCCGAAGGGCTTCCGGTCGCCCTGACGGTCGCGCTCTCGATCGCTACGTCACGGATGGCGGGGCGGAACGTCATTGTCCGGTTCCTTGCGGCCGTGGAGAGCCTCGGGAGCTGTACACTGATCGCAAGCGACAAGACCGGCACCCTCACCGTGAACCAGCAGACCGCCCGTCTGGTCGTCCTGCCCACGGGTGAGGAGGTCTCTGTCATGGGCGCCGGGTATGTGGGTGAGGGGGAGGTCCTCGATACCCACGGCGCCCCGGTAGCCGGCGCTGCCCGTAGCCGCCTGGAGCGTCTGGCCCGGGCTGCGACGATAACCAACGAGGCCGCCCTGGAGCAGACCGATGAAGGAGACTGGGCTCACCGGGGCGACGCGATCGACGTGGCGTTCCTCGCGCTCACCTACAAGCTGGGGCTCGATCCGGCTCATATCCGCGAGAGCGCACCTCCCATTGTCGAGATCCCCTTCGAGTCCGAACGGCGGTATGCCGCCGTCTGGTATCCTGAGGGTGAAGAAGTCATGGTGGCGGTCAAGGGGGCTGTCGAGACGGTCCTCCCGTTCTGCCGGACCATGGCCACGGGGGAGGAAGGGAATGTCCCCCTCGACCCTGGCCGCGTGCAGGAGGACCTCGACAGCCTCACCTCCCGGGGATACCGGGTGCTCGCCGTGGCCCGTGGCCGTGCAGAGGGACCGGTCTCTGCGGAGAACCCCGAGCTGCCTCCCCTCGAACTCCTCGGCCTGGTCGGGTTCATCGATCCGATCCGGCCCGACGTCCCCGATGCCATCCGGCGGTGCCGTGACGCCGGGGTCGATGTGGTGATGGTGACGGGTGACCACCCCGCGACGGCCCTCGCCATCGCCCGGGAGCTTGCTATCGCGGCCTCTCCCGACGAGGTGATCACCGGCGCAGAACTGGGAGACGGCGAGATCGCGACATTCTCTGAGTTCGTCGACCGGGTGCAGGGTGCCCGGGTCTTTGCCCGGGTGACGCCGCTGCAGAAACTCCGGATCGTCGAGGCCTACCGGGAGAGCGGGGCCTTCGTCGCGGTCACCGGGGACGGGGTCAACGACGCGCCGGCGCTCCGGAGCGCGAACATCGGGGTCGCGATGGGTTCGGGGACCGATGTCGCCAAGGATACGGCGTCGCTGATCATCACCGACGACGACTTCGCCTCGATCGTCGCCGGGATCGAGGAGGGCCGGTACGCCTACGACAACGTCCGGAAGGTCGTCTATCTCCTGGTCTCGACCGGATTCGCGGAGGTGCTCCTCTTTCTGGTCGCTCTCCTCATCGGTCTGCCGTTACCGCTGCTCGCGGTCCAGCTCCTCTGGCTGAACCTGGTGACGAACGGTATTCAGGGGGTAGCGCTGGCGTTCGAGGGAGGCGAGCCCGGCGTCATGAACCGGCCGCCACGGAGGCCGGAGGAGGGGATCTTCAACCGGTTGATGCTGGAGGAGACGCTTCTCTCCGGTACGGTGATCGCTCTCATCGCGCTCGGTGCCTGGTATTGGTTTCTTTCATACGGGTGGGACGAGTTTGCGGCCCGGAACCTGATCGTCCTGCTGATGGTCCTCCTTGAGAACTTCCATGTCTTCAACTGCCGGTCGGAGTACCTCTCAGCTTTCCGTGTCCCGATAAGCCGCAACTACTTCCTGATCGCCGGTGTCGTCGCCGCACAGGGCATCCACATTCTCGCGCTCTATGTGCCCATCCTCCAGGACGTGCTCCAGTTGCAGCCGGTCTCCCTGCTTGAGTGGCTCACGTTGCTCGGCCTCGCCTCTCTCGTCGTGGTCGTGATGGAGATCTTCAAGGCGGTGAGGGAACACCGCCCTCCAGGTCACCAGACCGGGTACGGGGTCGGATAGACCTCCCACCGGTAGGGGAGGAGGACCTCGCCCACCCGGCTGCCGTCGGCAAGATCGGTCATGATGACGCTCCTCTTTGAGATCGTGTAGAGGGTCTCGTCCATGAAGAGCGACCGCTCTACCGCGTCGGGTGAGTTCCAGGCGTAGGAGGCGTCCCTCTCGGCATGGGCGACCGTGCCCACGAGAGTGAGCCCCTCCTCAGGGCTCACCCGGTAGATGTAGGCCCCCTGCCAGGTTGTGGTGGCATATGAGCCCGGATACCGTGACGAGGGATTCTCGATCCTTTTGACCTCGCTCACCGGGAGGACGAGGAGCCCCTTCTCCTCGATAAAGAGGAAGGCCTTGTGATCGCGAAGCGCGAGAGAGTCCGTCCCGGCCTCCCCGATCACGACGCTGTCGACCTGAACCGGTTTGTTCACGTCCGAGACGTCGAAGAGGGCAACCTTGAGGCCCGCGACCGAGACGCCGCCCCACTGGTTCTCGCTCGTCTCCTTCCCGACACCGATGATGTGGTCGGTCCCAATGGGGTGGAGGTAGTCGGAGTAGCCCGGGATCTTGAGCTCACCGAGGATGCCCGGGTGCTTCGGGTCCGAGAGGTCGATGACGAAGAGGGGGTCGATCTGCTTGAACGTCACCAGGTAGAGCCGGTCGCCGGCGAACCGGGCGGCGTAGATCCGCTCGTCCGGCGCGATATGTTCGAGTGTCCCGATGGTCCTCATCGCGGGATCGAGGACATAGACGTTGTTGTACTGGACCGACCCTTCCCGCGTCCATCCCTCGACGGTCGTTGCCACACGGAGGTTCCCCTCGTACTCGTCGAGCGAGAACTGGTTTAAGAGGTGCCCGGGGACCTCGCCCATCGCCCGGTAGTCGATCGCTCCCCGCTCGATCGCGAACCGGTGGATGATCGTCCGGTCACGGGTGCCGGTGCCGTCCGGCGGCGCCTCGAAGACTACGTCGCTGGAGACCGGCCCCATGTTCCGGTACCCGATGTAGAGGTTCTCCTGCGACGCAAAGAGGGTGGTGTCGTAGCCGAGGAGGAAGGTCTCGGCGTCGGGAGCGCCCGTGTCGTTCCGGACCGAGAAGCCGCCTGCGGTGTAGAAGACGTAGTTCTGCAGGGGACTTATCGGACGGTAGACGTCGGGCTGGATCGGCTCGCCGCTGCCGCCCCTCACCTCGGGAAGGGCGATCCTGTCCCGCACCCAGACCGGGGGCTCCTGTGTGATGGTGTAGACGTAGTCCCCGACCATCCGGGCGTCATAGTAGTTCCCGGTGAAGGTCACGTCGCGGACCCGCTCCGGGTCTTTTCGGTCGCTGATGTCGTAGACGTAGGCATGCGTCACCGTCCGCCAGACCGGGACCGGCGTTACGCTCCCTTCCACGGCGGTCATCTCCTCATCCGTCGTCGTGGCAAAGACCACCAGGCGGTCGCCGGCGAGGAAGAGCGCCTTCGGGCTCCCGTCGATCCGGGTCTCGGAGATGGTCTTCGCATCCTCCGGAGGGAAGGCCTCGATGATCACGAGCCTCTCGCCCGAGATGATGTAGATGTACTTCCCGTCGTTCTTCAGGAAGTCGGCCTCGTCCACGCCCTTCACCTGCACGTTCGTCGTGGAGTAGTCGCCGGCTGAGGAGGTCGGGGCGGACGTCGCCATCGGTGCCGGTGCGTAATCGCTTTCAGGCATGACGCCCCCGGTGGTCCGGGGGTAGCCGCTGCCGTTCCACCCTCCCTGTGCGTGTTCTTTCAGGAACGCTTCTATCTCCTCGTTCGATGCAAACTTCTGTAAATCTCCGTAGGCTTCTCTCCCCGCGTCCTCCGACGCGAAGGCGGTCCCGATGATCGCGGCGATCACCAGGCAGCCGATGGCGACTACCGTCGCCGGTTTCCAGTTCCCCATAGTCATCACCTTCCGTTGAAGGATGATGCACGCGCGGGGGTATCAGGTTTGCGTAACCTACGAATATTTTCGAA
>NZ_DAOSET010000012.1:44431-52294 GCF_035363275.1 Methanoculleus sp.
AGGATGATGCACGCGCGGGGGTATCAGGTTTGCGTAACCTACGAATATTTTCGAAGTCTTTTACCGTGGCCCGAAGGGCATATCCCCTCTCCCCCCAAACACCTGTGATAGCGATCCCGGCATTCGTGCCGGGCACGATGACGGAGGCTGCCGGTTACGTTCACATTCGACGAAGAGATTGCTGCCCTCAAAGCAGAACGCGATAATCTCCTCCGGTTCCCGGAAGAGGAGTTCATCGAGATCATCCGTGAGGTCGGGTTCTCCTGCGACTGTTGCGGACGGTGCTGCACCCGCGAGTTCAACGGCCACGTCTTTCTGCTCGAGGAGGACACCGACCGTGTCCGCAGGTTTGCGCCGGACGCCATCATCCCGGCGCCGGACTTCGATGCCTGCGACCAGCAGGGACACTTCTACGTATCGGGTTACGCCCTCAGGACAAAGCCGGACGGCTCCTGCATCTTCCTCTCCGACGGCAGGTGCAGCATCTACGCTCAGAGGTTTGCCATCTGCCGGATCTATCCCTACATGCTCCATCGAGAGGCCGACGAGACGGGCGCCGTCGACTGGCGGCAGATCGGCGGCTTAAACGAGCACGGGTGCTACAATACCCCGATCGACGCGGAAGAGTGCGCCCGGATCGCCCGGGAGACCCGTGCCTACGAGGCGGCCTTCATCGACCAGGCGATCCGGTTCCGGCGGGCTCTCCGCGACCTCTTTGCCGCCGAAGGGTTGCGCTACGTCCGGCGGACCTACGACCTCCTGATGCGGGACTTCCGGAAGGGTGCGGAGGTCGAGGTCCGGGTCTTCCACCGCGGCCAGTTTGAGCCGCATTGGGTCACCCGCGCGATGTACGAGTGATCATCCGGGCCCGACCGTATCTATTTCTGCTTCCCGCACCCTGGGTGCCTGATGGAGACCGTGGTCCTCCTCACCCTGCTGGTGCTCTCCGGTGGCGCCGTCCTCTTCATCACCGGCGTTGTCCGGGTTGACGTCGCCGCCGCTCTCGTGACTCTCGCGCTCGCGTGGCTCGGCCTCGTCACCCCGGTGCAGGCCCTCTCCGGCTTTTCGAGCAGCGCGGTGATTGCCATGCTCTCGGTGATGGTTCTCGGCCGCGGGCTCGACCGCACGGGGGTGACCGTCCGGATCGCCCGCGCGATAGTCGGGCTTGCCGGTCGTGATGAGCGGCGCCTGACCGCCGCCGTCTCGCTCGTCGCCGGCGGGATCTCGGCGTTCATGCAGAGCGTCGGGGCCACCGCCGTCTTCCTCCCCCTGCTCCTGCGGGTCTCGTCGCTCACGAGGGTCCCGGCATCGCACCTTCTCCTGCCGGTCGGCTACGCTGCAACTATCGGGGGGACTATCAGCATGGTCGGGGCGGGCACCCTCATCATCTTGAACGACCTCCTCAGACAGCGCGGGTATGTGCCCTTCGAACTCTTTGCCGTCGCCCCCGTCGGCCTGCCGCTCCTGCTCATCGGGATCGCCTTCTTCTACTTCTTCGGGGACCGGGTCCTTCCCCGGCGCGAGGGAACCAGGCTGACGCCTCAGGAGGAGTTGATCCGGAACTGGCGCCTGCCCTACCAGATATCCTACCTGCGGGTCCCTGCTAAAAGTCCCCTCGTCGGGAAGACACGGGAGGATGTCCACATGATATCGGGTTACGCCCTCCACCTCATCTCCATCGCCGAGGGCGGCGAGATCGTCTACACGCCGTGGCGGTATACCCGGTTCGCCGCCGGACAGGAACTCAGCATACTCGGGGAGGACCGGGACATCGAACGGTTCAAAGATGATTTCGATCTTGAATGGGTCCGGGCCGGGGAGAGCACCGCAAATGTCATGGCCGATCCAAACGTGGGGTTTGCAGAGGTGATCGTCCGGCCGTATGCTCCGGTCATCGGCAAGACGCTCCGCTACCTCGAGTTTCGGGTCACCTACGGTGCCGAGGTGCTGATCCTCCTCTCCGGAGAAGAAGAGCGGCGGAAGGACCTTGCCGACATTCCCCTGCGGGCAGGCGATGCGATGGTCGTCCTGGGCCGCTGGGAACGGCTCCGGGCGTTCGGCACGAGCCGGAACTTCGTTCTGGTGACTCCCGTCGAGGGGCGGATGGGGGTTCGCGAACGTGGAGCAGCGGCCGCCGTCCTCTGTTTTGCTGCCGCCGTCGCCCTCACCTACACGGGCCTATCGATCCCGGTGAGCCTCCTTTCAGGGGTGATCGCAATGATCCTCCTCCGGGTCATCCCGGTCGGCGAGGTCTACCGGGCCATCGACTGGCGGACGCTTGTCCTGATCGCCGGCCTCCTCCCGCTTGGCATCGCCATGGATACGACTGGAACCGCACAGTTCGTCGCCGACCGGTTGGTCGGCCTGGTCGCCGGGTACCCGACGCTCCTCATCCTCGTCGCAGTTGCCGTCCTCGCGACCACGTTCTCGCTCGTGATGTCAAACATTGCGGCAACCGTTCTCCTGGTCCCGCTCGTGCTCGTGATGGCGGGCTCGCTCGGCCTCGACCCCCGTGGATTGGCGCTCCTCACCGGGATCTGCACCTCGAACTCCTTCCTCCTCCCCACGCACCCGGTGAATGCCTTGCTGATGGGCCCCGGAGGCTACCGGAACCGTGACTATCTCGTGGCGGGGGGCGCTCTGACGGTCATCTTCATCATTGTCGCCGTCGGGATCATTTCCCTGCTCTATTTCTGACCGCTCCTCCCCTCGAAGGGGTAATCGTCGGTGCTGTGTCAACTCTCTCCGGGTAAACCTTTATGGGGCTCTGTGGCGACCAAGGATTCACTATGGAGCAGGAGTATGATCTCGTCGTTATCGGGACCGGGGTCGCCGGTTCCGACATCGCCTGGCACTGCAGGGATGCCGGGATGCGGGTAGCGATCGCCGATCAACGTGACTACGGGGGGACGTGCGCCCTGCGGGGTTGTGTCCCGAAGAAGGCGCTTGCCGGCGCCGCCGAGACGGTTGCCCGCGTCAGTAATCAGCAGGGGAACGGGATATCCGGGGATGTCTCGATCGACTGGCCGCGGCTGGTCGCCTTCGTGCGTTCGTTCACGGATCCCATCCCCCGGCGGAAGGAGGAGGGGTTCCAGGGGGCGGGGATCGAGACCTATCATGGGTCCGCCCGCTTCATAGGCCCGAACCGGGTCGTGATCGGGGACGATACCCTCACGGCCCGGTACGTCGTGATCGCCGCCGGTGCGCACCCCCGCCCCCTCGGCGTCCCGGGGGAAGACCTGGTGACCCCGAGCGACGACTTCTTCTACCTTGAAGCGCTCCCGGAGCGGATTGTCTTCATCGGCGGGGGCTAC
Source organism: Methanoculleus sp. (assembly GCF_035363275.1). Taxonomy (NCBI): domain Archaea; kingdom Methanobacteriati; phylum Methanobacteriota; class Methanomicrobia; order Methanomicrobiales; family Methanomicrobiaceae; genus Methanoculleus; species Methanoculleus sp. The sequence continues at coordinate 47,746 of NZ_DAOSET010000012.1, forward strand.
ATATCGTTCGAGTTCGCCCATGTGGCTGCCCGGGCCGGCTCGTCGGTGACGATCCTCCAGCGGAGCGGGCGGGTGCTCTCGGGATTCGACCCCGATATCGTCGACCGGGTGGTGCTCGCGTCGCGTGAGGCCGGGATCGACGTCCGGGTGGATATGCCCCTTCTCTCGGTCGAGAAGAACGCCGCCGGCCTCCGGGTCCGGGCCGGGAAGAAAGGACAGGAGAAGACCTTCGATGCCGATATGGTCGTCCACGGCGCCGGCCGGGTCTCCGCGATAGAGGGCCTTGACCTTGCGGCCGGAGGGGTCGAGACCGACCGGCGGGGGATCGCGGTCAACGAATACCTCCAGAGCGTCTCGAATCCGGCGGTCTACGTCGCCGGGGACGCGAATGCGAAGAGTCCGCAACTGACGCCGGTGGCGGTGAGGGACGCCCATATCGTCGTCGACAACATCCTGCACGGCAACACCCGGACCGCGGACTACTCCGTCGTCCCGAGTGCCGCCTTCACGACCCCGCCCATCGCGTCGGTCGGGCTCACGGAAGAGGCCGCGAAGGAGAGGGGGATATCCTACATCGTCCATGCCGGGGATCTCTCGGCGCGCTTCACGAACCGGAGCACCGGCGAGAAGCATGCCGGCTACAAACTCCTGATCGACGGCGACTCCCACAGGGTCCTCGGGGCCCACCTCATCGGGCCCCACGTCGAGGAGGTGATCAACGTCTTCGCCCTCGTGATCCGGCACAACCTGACGGTGGAGGACCTGACGCTGGACGCGATCCCGTGGGCCTACCCGAGCCACACCTACGACATCATCCACATGGTCCACCCGCTGGTGAGGAAGTGAGATAAGTGATAAGCTGGAAGGTGATGCGGTTCGACTGATTGGGGACTCTTAGTTAGGGGCGCCAAACGGGTGGGGCAGTCGGCACCCCCGTTTCGGAAAGAGACGGTTTTTCACTTCTGGGCTTATAGCAGGCGTGATTCAGACTGCTGAAACAACCGAAACTATGAGCATATCTGGTCTGGTACACTGGACCGTGGGGATATCGCCACGCGGGGAGGGGCTGACAGGGAGGGGGCTGGCCCCCTCCCCTGTCTCTACCCCGTAAGATTCTACCTGTGACCCCCATTCGAAGACCTCCGGTCTTCTCAAACTCCTGCCGTTCCGGCAGTCGTTCCCCGCCCGGCCTCCGGCCTCCTCCTCCGCACCTGCGATGCTCATGCTCCGGCCCCATGGCCCGTCGCAATCTGCACCTGACGGTGCTCCAACTCCTGCCGTTCCGGCAGTCGTTCCCCACTCCAGGGGCGGGGGCAGTGCGTGGCGATATCCCGTAGAAAACCGTGCATGAGTTGTGACTGACTGAAGGACAGGAACCCGAACATCGGGGTACACAATCTCCACGATCCAGTGTAACGGATTCTCCTGGCTCCAGCCACTTTGACGGTCACAATCGCACTTTTAGCGCTTCCACTGCTCGATAAAAAGTGGCCAAAAAAAGATCGTGCCAGGGGGATTCGGGCCCCGGCCCCCGTTCTCACGCACCGGCGTCGGCGCCTTCTTCCTTTGCGCCCGTGCTCTCTTCAGCCGGTTTCTTCGCGGGCTTCTCGGGCTTCACGTAGGTGATGGTGTAGCGCTCCACCACGTGCTCCACCACCGGCGAGAAGTACTCCGGCTCCATCATGAGGCTCCCGAACGGGCAGCCCTCGACGCAGTCGCCGCAGGCGATGCAGCGCATGCGGTCTATCTCCCAGACCTTCTCCTCCTTATCGAGGCGGATCGCCTCGCACGGGCACCGCCGCGAGCAGAGGCCGCAGGAGCGGCAGGTGGCCGGGTCGAAGGTGACGTGCCCCCGGGTGAAGGGCCCCGTCCGCGCCGGGACTGCCGGGTACGGCCGGGTGTCCGGCCCGCCTGCGAGGTTCCGGAGAACCGTTCTTGTCATCTGAAAAATTCCCATCCCAAACTCACCTCTCCGTGCAGCTGATGCAGGGGTCGATCGAGAGGACGACGACCGGGACGTCGGCAAGCTGGGCGTTCGGGAGCATCTTCACCAGTATCGGGATGTTCGCGAGCGTCGGTGTCCTGATCCGGGCCCTGGTGAGGTGTTTGGTGCCGTTGCCCCGCAGGTAGTGGATGACCTCGCCCCGCGGCTGCTCCACACGGGAGAAGTACTCGCCGTCCGGTGTTCCCCTGACCTTCACGTCGAGGGGTCCTTCGGGAATCTGGTCGATCGCGCGCCGGATCAGGTCGATGGAGGCATAGACCTCCTTGACCCGGACGGCGCACCGGGCGTAGCAGTCCCCGGCGGTCTCCACGACCGGTTTGAAGCCGAGGTCACCGTAGGCGGCGTAGCCGGTCTCGCGGTGGTCGATCGCGACCCCGCTTGCCCTCACGGTCGGGCCGACGGCCCCGAGGGCGTAGGCGTCGTCCTTCCCGACGACACCGAGGCCCTGGAGGCGGTACTTCACCGTCTCGTCGTTCAAGAAGACGTCACCGAGGTCCCGGCACTCCTCCTCGAAGGGGTCGAGCGCGCGGTGCATCTCCGCGAGCTTCTCCGCCCCGATGTCGCGCCGGACCCCGCCGACCTTGCAGGTGCCCTGGATGACCCGTCCCCCGCTGGTGTCCTCGAGCACGTCGAGCACGCTCTCCCGGAGGCGCCAGGACCGCATGAAGAGGTTCTCAAAGCCCATCCCGTCCGCAAAGAGGCCGAGCCAGAGGAGGTGGGAGTGGAGACGCGAACACTCCGACCAGATCGTCCGGAGGTAGCGCGCCCGGTCGGGGACTTCGATCTTCATGATCTCCTCGATACCCTGACTGTAGCAGAGTGCGTGCATGAAACTGCAGATCCCGCAGATCCTCTCCGCCACGTAGACATACTCCGTGAACTCGCGCTTCTCGATGAGCCGCTCGAGTCCCCTGTGGATGTAGCCGATGGAGGGGATCGCCTCCACCACTGTCTCGTCCTCGAGGACGAGGTCGAGGTGGATCGGTTCCGGCAGCACCGGGTGCTGCGGCCCAAACGGCACGACTATGCGTTCCGGCATTGGTCACCCCCTCTTCGCGTGACGCTGAATGGGTATTTCTCCACCGTCTTGATGAACGTCCCTTTGAAATCGATGTTGATCCCGACAACAGGGATCCCGAAGAGGTCGTGCATCTCGTTCTCGTAGACGAACGCCCCCCAGTAGATACCGGAGATGCTCGGAACTTCCGTCTCCGGCCCCACCGTCAGGCGGAGGTTTCGGTACTGGTAGTCCTTGTCGAACGAGTAGTTGACCTCGTAAGCCCCGCCGATGTCCGTGCACCCGATCTGGACAAGGCGGTACCCGCCGGCCTGGAGCCCTTCGACCTCGCGCATGAGGTCCTCCGGTGCGACGTTGATGATTGTCTGCTCTTCGTTAACCGTCATGTGCTCCCACCTGCCTCTGCCGCATGCCGCGCTGTTTCTTTTGCCTGGGCGCTTCCGGTCATCTTCGCCCGTTTCTCCTCGAGGATCCCGAGCGCCTTCACGACACCGTCGATGATCATCTCCGGCCGCGCCGCGCATCCCGGAACATAGACGTCGACGGGGATAACCTTGTCGACACCTCCCGCGATGTTGTAGCACTCCCGGAAAATGCCGCCGGTTGCGGCGCAGATGCCTATCGCAACGACGACTTTCGGCTCCGGCATCTGCTCGTAGAGGTTTTTTACCACCGCCCGGTTCAACTCGTTGATCCCGCCCGTGATCATCAGGATGTCCGCGTGCTTCGGGTTTCCCGTGTTGATGATGCCGAACCGCTCCACGTCGTAGAGCGGTGTGAGGCATGCCAGCACCTCGATGTCGCACCCGTTGCAACTGGACGCATCGTAATGAAGGATCCAGGGTGATCGCTTCAGGAATGCCATGGTACTCATACACCCCCAAGCATCATATAGGAGAGGATCGCCAGGTTCACGATCCCGAGGATCGCTGCGAGCCACCCACTCTTCAATGCAGCCTGCCACCGCGCCCGTGCGGTGACGTTATCGACGAAGATTTCCGCAAGGTAGGTGATAGCGACCGCAACGATCCCGATCACGGGGTTCCAGGCAAAGAAGAGGAATACGAACCCGAGGAGGAAGACGTTCTCGTACCAGTGGGCGATCTCGACCTGCGCGAGCGTGGAGCCCGAGAACTCCGTCGTGATCCCCTTGACGATCTCCTGGTGCGCGTGGTGCGACGTCGATATGTCGAAGGGGGACTTCCTGAGTTTGATGGTGAGAATGACCGCAAAGCCCAGGAAGACGCCGGGGAGGTAGAGGATCGCCGGCACGGTCGTGGCGGCGATATCCGTGACGTAGAAACTTTGTGTGACCATGTAGAACCCGACGGCCGCAAGGATGATCATCGGCTCGTAGGCCATCAGCTGGATCAGTTCCCGCCCGGCCCCGATATGGCTGTAGGGTGAGTGGACCGCGTAGGCCCCGAGCACCAGGAAGACGTGGGCGAGCGTGAAGGCAAAGACGATCAGCAAGAGGTCCCCTCCCGCGAAGAAGAGCGCGCCGGAGAGGGCGATGAAGATCAGGT
>NZ_DAOSET010000013.1:0-52238 GCF_035363275.1 Methanoculleus sp.
TGACCGCGAGACTGATCGACGAGGAGAAGGGATTTACACGCGATGAGGTCTCGGTGCAGGTCTTCATCCCCACGGGAGAGACAAAATGGGTCAGCCTCACACTGGACGGGGACGTCGGCAGGACGTACCGGCACAGTGTTGAGGTGCGGTAACCGGCGGGGTTCTTCCTGAACCGGACCCGGTAGGAGGGTGCCCGGACCCCCCATCACCCTGCCGCGATGAGGTTGGAGCATATCAGAGTCATTTTTAATCCCTCTCCCAAATGGGAAGTATGGAACTGCTTCCGGGGATCTACGAACAGGTCATCAGCCAATATCTCGCATCAAAACTCTCCGGCCCCGAAAGGGAAGGGAGGGTTCTTAAAGATCCCCTCGCACGCTTCGACCCCCAGAACGTCCTCGCACGACACATCGCAAAGATTCTCAGGGGTGCTCTTCTCTCCGCCGATGAACGGCATCTCCCGCTGGCGGAGCAGGTCCGGATCTGCAACCGCCTCATCGGTCACCTGGCCGCGGAACTGCACGATGAGACGCTTGAACGGTGTGCGATCACGCCCGACGCGGAGATCCTGCTCGCCCTTGCGGAACGCAACCCCTCAGCGCTCAACATCATTGCACCCGCGCGGCCAGAGACCTCCATCGCGCAGAGCAGCCTCTTTACCGGGTCTCCGAAAGAGCCCGGTCTCGTGAATGAGATGAGAAAGGAGATCCAGTCCGCTGACCGCATCGACCTTCTTGTCTCGTTCATCAAATGGAGCGGGATCCGGCTGATTCTCGATGATTTGAAAGAGTTTGTCCGGCATGGCGGTTGTCTCCGGGTGATCACGACCTCCTATACCGGGGCGACTGATATCAAGGCGGTCGAGGTTCTCGCGGCCCTCCCGAATACGACCGTCAGGATATCCTATGATACCGAGAGGACCCGGCTCCACGCGAAGACCTACACCTTCCACAGAAACAACGGGTTCTCCACCTCCTATATCGGGTCGTCAAACCTCTCGAGCCCTGCGATGACGAGCGGCCTTGAGTGGAACATCAAGATCACCGAGCAGGACTCATACGATATCATCAGGAAGATTGAGGAGACGTTTGAGACCTACTGGAACGACCCGGAGTTCGTCGCATACACCCCGGAGAGCCGGGAACAATTGCGGCATGCCCTCTCCAGGGAGAAGCGGGGTGAGTTCGATCTCCGCCCGGTCTTTGACATCCAGCCCTATTACTACCAGAAAGAGATCCTCGAACGCCTGAAGGTCGAGCGGGAGGTGCGCAAGAACTACAGGAACCTCATCGTCGCCGCCACAGGGACGGGAAAGACCGTTGTATCCGCGTTCGACTACAAAAGTCTCATCCGGAGGCCGGGAGAGTACCCGAGATTGCTCTTCGTCGCCCACCGTGAAGAGATCCTCAAACAGAGCCTCCAGGTCTTCCGGGGAGTTCTAAATGACCAGAACTTCGGAGATCTCCTGGTCGGCGGGAACGAACCTGCGCAGTTCGATCATCTCTTCACCTCGATCCAGAGTCTCAACAGCAGGAACCTTTCGGACCTCACTCCCCCGGACTACTACGATATGATCGTTGTCGACGAGTTCCACCATGCCGCTGCCCCTTCATACCAGAAACTGCTCACCCACTACACCCCGAAGGTCCTCCTCGGCCTCACCGCAACGCCGGAGAGGATGGACAACCTTGACATTCTTGGGTACTTCAACGGCAGGGTCTCCGCCGAGATCCGACTCCCTGAAGCGATCAACCGGAAACTCCTCGCCCCGTTCCACTACTTCGGCGTCACCGATGTCGTTGACCTCGATGGTGTGCCGTGGAGGCGGGGCGGCTACGATCCCGCCGAGCTCTCCAGGCTCTACACCGGGAACCGGGAGCGTGCGGACCTGATCTCCAGGGCCGTGCGGGACTACACGACCGACCTTGCCGAAGTCATCGGGCTCGGGTTCTGTGCCTCCGTGGAACACGCTGAATATATGGCTGCATCGTTCCGGGAGGCAGGCATCCCGGCGGCCTGCCTCCACGCCGGGAGCCCGCGGGAACTTCGTTCCTCCATCCAGAAAGACCTCGTCGCCCGGAAGATCCACTTCATCTTCGTTGTCGACCTCTACAACGAGGGTGTCGATATCCCCGAAGTGAACACCATCCTCTTCCTGCGCCCCACCGAGAGTCTCACGGTCTTTGTCCAGCAACTCGGTCGGGGCCTCCGCCTCTCGGACGGGAAGGAATGCCTCACGGTCCTCGACTTCGTCGGGAACCACAACAGAAACTTCCGGTTCGGGGAGAGGATTGCGGCGCTCCTCTCGTCGGGCGGAAGGACCCTGGTGGACCAGATCGCTCAGGACGCATACTCGCTGCCCAGGGGCTGTCACATCCATCTGGAGAAAGTGGCCCGGGATAAGGTTCTTGCAAACATCAAGGCAAACAGAACGGATAAGACAACGCTTATCCGGAGTATTCGCTCATTTGAGGCGGACATCGGCGAGCCTATCAGTTTCCGGAAATTCCTCCAGCGCTACAGCCTCGAGCCTCTCGACGTCTACCGGAAGGGTACCTTCTGTTCACTGGTTGCAGAGGCAGGCATATACCCTGAGGTCTACGCTGATGAGCGCCTCTTCCCGAAAGCTGCCGGGATCCGGCTGACGACCCTGAACTCGCCGGAAGCGCTCCGCCTCATCAGGGCGGTGCTGTCCGGTCCCTCTCATTACTCGCCGGCAGTCCTATCGGACCGCGAAAAGGGCGTGCTTGCGCTCTTCTACTACTCGCTCAACGATCAACCCCAACGTGGCGAGAGTGCGGACATCAGGGATATCTTCCCGGAGATCTTCGGGCATGATGAAATCCGGCATGAGGTCTGTGATCTCCTGGAGTATAACGAGGCACACCTCGAGTTTCTTCCAGGACCTCTCGACCTCGGTTTCGAGAATGCTCTCGAACTCCACGCCATCTACACCCGGGCCCAGGCTTTTGCAGCGCTTGGCCACTACACCCTGACCCGGAAGCCGGCAGAGGGCGGCCGGGAGGGTGTTGTATACTTGAAGGATAAGAAGGCTGACGTGTTCTTTGTCACCCTGAACAAGACCGAGGAGCACTACTCACCCACAACCATGTACCGGGATTATGCGATCAGCGAGACCCTCTTCCACTGGCAGTCCCAGAGCACCACATCCGCGTCGTCACCGACGGGCCGGCGCTACATCGAGCACGAACAGCAGGGGAGCCGGATCCTCCTCTTCGTCCGCGAATACAACAACGTCGACGGCATCACGCAACCGTATCTCTTCCTCGGAACCGCCCGCTACGTCTCCCACGAGGGGAGCCGGCCCATGAGCATCACCTGGGAACTCGACCACCCGATGCCCGCGGGGTTCTTCCTGAAGGCGAACAAGATGGTGGTCGGCTAGCCCCCGCCGAAACCTACATCGTGATGAGCGCCCGATTATGGGTTATGATCTGCTGCCGGCAGAGGGGGGGCGTGCTGCCATTCTGACGAACGAGAGATGTCCTGCCGTTCTGGTCCACGGGTGGCGGAGCCATCCCGGGATCTGGAACCGCCTCGCCCCCGTGCTCACCGATGCCGCGGTGCCCTTCTGGAGGTTCGACCACACCACGATGCAGGATGACGGGACAGAACCGATCGCCCTCGCTCTCCAGGACTTCATCCACGCACAGCGGAAGGGGACCGGTTACGTTGGCCCGGTCGACATCGTCTGCCACTCGATGGGGACCTGCATCGCCCGCTACCTCCTCGAGGTCCTCGACGGCGGCGCACGGGAAGAAGAGGTCCGGATGCTCGTCGGGATCGGCCCGCCGAACAACGGCTCGGCCATGGCCGAGCTCTTCAACGACCCCGACCGGGGCCCGGAGGTGATCCGGCGCCTTGCCGGGGTCTTCGTGCCGGAGGGTTACGACCCCGCCGACGACACCATCGTCCAGGAGTTCCGGCCGGGGAGCAGGACCGTCGCGGCGCTCCGGGCCGCCGGGACCCGCGACGACATCGACTACCGGATCCTCCTCGGCGCGAACCTCACCGCGACCCCGGCCTTCTTCCCGGCCTTCGGCGGCCGGACCTGGGAGATCGCTCCCGACGGGAAATGGCGGGCGACCTATGCCGGCGACGGGATCGTCCCCCACATCGACTCATACCTCCCCGGGGCCCGGATGGATGTGCTTCCGGCAGACCCCACGTTCCTCGCCCGGGACCCGGAGCATTACTGCCACACCCGGCTGCCGAGGAACCCCGAGGTCGTCGCCCGCGTCAGGGATTACCTCCTCACCGCCTCTGCAGGGCCCGCCGCGCAGACTCCGCCCAGGCGTTGATCGCTCGCTCCAGGTCCTCCCCGGCCTTCCGTGCCGCCTGCTCGATCTGCTCGTGCCCTTCAGGCGTCCCGAGCAGGCGGTGCCCCGCGTTCATCACGTCGTTGACTGCCTTGCGGACCGACCGCGATGCCTCGTGCATATGCTCCTCGATGGTGGGTGCCTCCGGCCCTGATGTTGCCCCGGGTTCGGGTTTCACCTCCGGTTCGGGTTTTACCGCCGGCCCTGATTTCACTTCGGGTTCCTGTATTGCCGCCGGCTCCGGTTTTGCCTCCGGTGCCGGTACGGAACCCTGGACCCAGCGCCCGCGTTCATAGCGACCGTTCATCTCGTTCGTAAGCGTGGGTGGATGGCTACCCTGGATAGAATCTGTTTTTACATCGGGCTCCTGTTTTGCCTCCGGTATGGGGGCGGGATCCTGGACCCAGCGCCCACGTTCATAGCGACCGTTCATCTCGCTCATAAGCGTGGTGTATGTCTACACTGGATAAAAACCTGGCTCTTTTACACCAACGGTTTCGTGACTCGACTTCTTCCGGGAATTTACCTACATCCCTCCGGGGGCGAGGAAATTACGGCTCATTTCGTCCCTGGTCCGGCGGTCAACCCCGGATGGTGTCGGCGTACCCGGACCTGCCGCGGACCCGCTGCCGTTCTTGCCGCAGAGCCCGCTGGCCAGGTGGGAACCACCTGCTGTTCTTGCGGCGTTCCTTCTCCCCGAAGGGGGTCGGTGGCGGGCACGATCCGAAGGTATAAATATTCACAATTGTTATTTACTGTAGGTCCGATTAACAATTGTTAACTTCGAATCCTGCCGAGGTGGCGGAACGGCTACGCGGTTGACTGCAGATCAACTCCATCCCGGTTCGACTCCGGGCCTCGGCTTGAGGTATCCCCATGAAAGAACAGGTTCAGAAGACGTTCGAAGCGCTCTTTGCGCTCGAGGATATCCGCGAGGTGCTCCGGGAGGCACTCCCGACCGGCCCGGACTCCGGCGAAGAGCAGGCGCTCCGCGAGGGTGTCGCCCGGGTCCGTGCCATCCTCGACGACCTGGAGGCGGGGACCGGGGCCCCTGCGGTCACGAAGATCGCGGGCACCCTCGATATCCGGAACCGGGAAGAGGCGTATATCAACATCCAGCCGATCCAGGCCGCCGGCCGCCTGACCCTCGAGGGCCGGAAGGCGCTCATCGCCTACGGTGACGGCTACTCCACCTGCGACGCCTGCCGGAAACCCTTCCGCCTCGACAAGATCACGAAGCCCCCCATCGCGGCGTTCCACGAGGACCTGGCCCGATTCCTGAACATGGATGTGGTCCGCGTCGTCCCCGGCGCCCGCCGGGGGTTCCAGGCGGTCGCCTCCACCCTCGTCGAGAAGGGCGACCCGGTCATCGTCTCGGCTCTCGCCCACTACACGGAGTTTCTTGCCGTCGAAGGGGCGGGAGGCGTGGTGAAGGAGGTCCCGGTCTCGAAGGAGAACCTCGTCACCCCCGACGCCGTCGCCGCAAAGATCGAGGACGTCCGGCGCGAGACCGGGAAAAACCCGGCGCTCGCCATGATCGACCACGTCGACTACCAGTTCGGGAACCTCCACGACGTCGCCGGCATCGCGAAGGTCGCTCACCAGTACGACGTCCCGTTCCTCCTCAACGGGGCCTACACGGTCGGGACCATGCCCGTCGACGGTAAAGCGATCGGGGCCGACTTCGTCGTCGGCTCCGGGCACAAGAGCATGGCCTCCCCCGCTCCGTCCGGGGTCCTTGCCGCCACCGCCGAGTGGGCGCCGCGGGTCTTCAGGACCACGGCGATGACCGGCGATCTCACCCACCGGAAGTTCGGGGTCAAGGAGGTGGAGATGCTCGGCTGCACCCTGATGGGGGCGAACCTCATCGCCATGATCGCCTCGTTCCCTGCCGTCCGGGAGCGGACCCTCCACTGGGACGAAGAGGTGAAGAAGTCCAACCACTTCATCGACGGCCTCCTCGCCATCGAGGGGACGAAGGTCCTCTCCGAGTACCCGCGGAGGCACACCCTCACGAAAGTGGACACCACCGGGAGTTTCGACACGGTCGCCGCGACCCACAAGCGGCGGGGATTCTTCCTCTCCGACGAACTCTCAGGGCGCGGGATCGCCGGGGAGTTCGCCGGCGCCACCCGGACCTGGAAACTGAACACCTTCGGCCTCTCCTGGAAGAAGATCCGCTACCTGACGGAGGCTTTCCAGGATATCGCCGCAAAATACGATCTGAACGTCAGGAAAGAATCAACATGAGCACGCACAATTACCGGCCGGGCACGCTCGCCCTCCACGCCGGGCAGTCGCCCGATCCGGCGACGGGAGCCCGGGCCGTACCGATCTACCAGACGACCTCCTACGTCTTCCGCGACACGGAACACGCGGCGAACCTCTTTGCTCTCAAAGAGCCCGGGAACATCTACACCCGGCTGATGAACCCCACCACCGACGTCTTCGAGCAGAGGATGGCCGCGATCGAGGGAGGAACCGCGGCGGTGGGGGTCGCGTCGGGGATGGCGGCGATCTCGAGCGCCCTCCTTGCGGTCACGCGGCCGGGCGACGAGATCGTCGCCGCCGACAACCTCTACGGCGGCACCTACGAGCTCTTCAACTACACGTTCCCGAAACTGGGACGGCAGGTCATCTTCGTCGACTCGACCGACCCGGAGGCGTTTTCGGCGGCGGTGACGGAGAAGACCCGGGCGGTCTACGCCGAGTCGATCGGGAACCCGAAACTTGACGTCCCCGACTTTGAGGGCGTCGCGGCGATCGCCCACGACGCCGAGGTGCCGTTCGTCGTCGACAACACCGCGGCGGTCGGTCTCGTCCGCCCCATCGACCACGGCGCCGACATCGTCGTCCTCTCGGCCACCAAGTTCGTCGGGGGCCACGGCACCTCGATCGGCGGGGTGATCGTCGACTCCGGCAACTTCGCCTGGGACAACGGAAAGTTCCCCGGCTTCACCGAGCCCGACCCCTCCTACCACGGGCTCCGGTACTGGGAGACGTTTTGCGACTACCCGGGCATCGGGAACGTCGCCCTCGCCTATAAGGTCCGGCTAGAGGTCCTCCGGGACATGGGCGCGTGCCTCTCGCCGATGAACGCCTTCCTCCTCCTGCTGGGGCTCGAGACCCTCCACCTCCGGATGGAGCGGCACTCGGAGAACGCCCTGGCGGTCGCCCGGTTCCTCCGGGACCACCCGAAGGTCGCCTGGGTGAACTACCCCGGCCTCCCCGATCACCCGGCCCACGCCCTCGCGCGGAACTACCTTTCCGGCGGGTTCGGCGCCCTGGTCGGGTTCGGGGTGAAAGGGGGGTGCGATGCGAGCAAGAAGGTGATCGAGCGGCTCCGGCTCTTCTCGCACCTGGCAAACATCGGCGACGCAAAGAGCCTCGTCATCCACCCGGCGAGCACCACCCACCAGCAGCTGACGCCCGCGGAGCAGGCGACCTGCGGGGTCACTCCTGACTTCATACGCCTCTCCGTCGGGATAGAGGACGTCAGAGATATCATCGAAGACCTCGATCAGGCCCTTCAGGATGCGTAACATGCCCGGATCGGTCGGTACCGTCAGGACGAGGTACGTCACCTTCCCCGAACCCCTCACCCTCGAGAGCGGTGCGGTTCTTGCGCCGGTGACGATCGCCTACGAGACCTACGGCCGGCTGAACCGGGAGAAGAGCAACGCGATCCTGATCTGCCACGCCCTCTCCGGCGACGCCCACGCGGCAGGCTACCACGACGGCGAGACCCGGCCGGGATGGTGGGACGGCGTCGTCGGGCCCGGCAAAGCCTTCGACACCGACCGCTACTTCATCGTCTGCTCAAACGTCATCGGCGGCTGCAAGGGTTCGACCGGGCCCGCCTCCGTCAGCCCCGCGACCGGCCGGCCCTACGCCCTCACCTTCCCGGTGATCACCGTGCAGGACATGGTCCGGGCGCAGAAACGGCTGATCGAGCACCTCGGGATCGAATGCCTCGCCGCGGTGGCGGGCGGTTCGATGGGGGGCATGCAGGCGCTCCAGTGGGCGGTCGCCTACCCGGAGGCGGTCCGGAAGGTGATCGCCATCGCCACGACCGCACGCTCGACCGCCCAGCAGATCGCCTTCAACGAGGTCGGGCGGCAGGCGATCATGGCCGATCCCGCGTGGGCGGGCGGGGCCTACCCGGCGGATCGCCCGCCGGTGCAGGGCCTGCGGCTCGCCCGGATGATCGGGCACATCACCTACCTCTCCGACGGGGCGATGCGCGAGAAGTTCGGGCGGAACCTGCAGGGCCGCAGCAGCGTCGGCTACGGCTTTTCCACCGAGTTCCAGGTCGAGAGTTACCTCCACCACCAGGGCGAGACCTTCACCCGGCGGTTCGACGCCAACTCCTACCTCTACATCACCCGGGCGCTCGACTACTTCGACCTCGCCGTGGACGACTCGCTTGCCGCCGGGTTTGCCGGGGTGAAGGCCTCGTTCCTGATCGTCTCGGTCTCCTCGGACTGGCTCTATCCGCCTTATCAATCCGAGGAGATCGCGAACGCCCTGGCTGCAAACGGTATCAACGTCCAGTACTGTGAGATCCGGTCGAATTACGGCCACGATGGGTTCCTGGTCGAGGACGGGCAGATGAACTACCTCATCGGCACGTTCCTCGATCACCTCCTCGTCCGGGACGTCATGGAGACGGGCATTCCGACCATCGTAGAACGGGCGTCCATCCACGACGCCGCCCGGGTCATGATCGAGAACGCCGTCAACCACCTCCCCGTCCTCGCCGGGAAGGGCGATCTCGCCGGGATCGTCACCTCCTGGGACATCGCGAAAGCGGTCGCCTGCGGTTACGGGAGCCTCGACGAGATCATGTCCTGCTCGGTCGTCACCGCCGCCCCGGACGAACCGGTCACGGAGGCCGCCCGGAGGATGGAGGAGCGATCGATCTCCGCCCTTCCCGTCGTCGACGCGGACCGGCGGGTGATCGGGCTCATCTCAAGCGACGCGATCAGCACACTGATAGGACGATGCGCATGACAACTCAGGCACATAAAGATGAACCAGCCCTCCTGATCTTCGGGTGCCCGGAGGTCCCGGTGCAGGCGGCGATCGGCCTCTACCTCGCAGGCCGGCTCGCCGAAGACAGCTACGACGTGCTCAGTGCCGGGAACCCCTCGGTTCTTGCCCTCCTCCGCGTCTCCGACTGGAGGCGGCACTATATCGGAAGGACCATCGATCTCGACCGCTGCATCGGGGAGGTCTCGGAGAAGAAGCGGGACGCCGCTCTCTGTGTGGTCTTTGCCCATAACGATGCCGGCATATCGTACGCCGCCACGATGCGCTACCTCCTTCCGGAAGCCCGCCTCGTGGTCATCGTCTTCGGCCGGAACGCCGAAGAACTCGCAGCAGGGGTCGAGTTCCCCTGCGAGAAGGTCATGGAGAAGGCGGTCCACAACCCGGGGAAACTAAAGAAAGGGATCGATGAGGTCTTCGGATGGCGTGCATCGACGAGCTGAACCCTGAGGTTCTCCTCCGGGGAGCCTCGTTCGCGGAATGCCGCGCCCTGGTGGAGAAACGCTGCCGCGAGGTCTACTACGTCGATCCGGGGTATGCGATCTTTGATACGCACCTCATCGGGGTCCCGCCGATCGCCGTCGGGGTGGAGGAGGATACCTTCATCATCCTCCCCTACACCAAGCCCTGCTACGGGACGTTCCTGATCCGGGTGCCGGGGGGCGAGGAGGTCGAACGGCTCAGGCGGAAGGGGAGACGGAGACCGTGACCGAACCGGACCGCGTCTGGCTGGTGCGTTACTCCGAGGTCTTCCTCAAATCGGAGCCCGTCCGCCGGGAGTGGGAGAGGGCCCTCGTCCGCGGGATCGAACGGGCGCTCCCGGGTGTAAAAGCCCGGCGGGAGCGCGGGAGGATCTGGCTTGCCGGGGACGTCGACCCGGAGGTGCTCCGGAAGATCTTCGGAATCGTCTCGTTCTCGCTCTGCGACGTCGTGCCGCTCGACGATCTGCCGGCGGGCCTCCTCACGTTCTGTGAAGGCCACGGCATCGGGGATGCCGCGACCTTCGCCCTCCGGATCCGGCGCATCGGGAAGCACCCCTTCACCTCCCGGGATCTTGCCGAACGGCTCGGGGACCTGATCCGGTCAGAGTACCCGCACATCCGCGTGGATCTCGATCATCCCGAACGGGAGATCTTCATCGAGGTCCGGGACGGGACCTGCTACCTCTTCGACCGGAAGATCCCTGCCGCCGGCGGCATCCCCCCCGGCGTCGAGGGAACGCTCGTCGCGCTCGTCTCCGGCGGGATCGACTCCCCGGTCGCGGCCTACCTGATGATGAAGCGTGGGTGCCGGATCGTCCCGCTCTATGTCGGGCTCGAGGGCTACCTCAACGAGACGAACTTTGCCCGGGCGAAGGCCACGGTCGAGGCTCTCCGCCGATATCAGCCGGATATCGAACTTCTGGTCGTCCGTGACGGGTACCTCGCCCGGGCGCGGCGGATGCTTGAAGAGCGGGGCGAGGAGCGCTACACCTGCCTCCTCTGCAAGCGGCGTATGTACCGGATCGCCGCCGAAGTCGCCCGGCAGGTAGGGGCGAAGGGGTTCGTCACCGGCGAGTCGATGGGCCAGGTCGCGTCACAGACCCTGGATAACCTGGCGGTGCTCACCGATGCGGCGGCGATCCCGGTCTATCGGCCGCTGATCGCGTTCGACAAGGAAGACGTCGTCCGGCTCGCCCGCGATATCGGGACGTTCGACGCCTCGATCGCCCCCGCCGGCGGGTGCGGAGCGGTCCCGGCACGCCCCTCCACCGCCGCTGCGGTCGAGACGGTCCGTGCGCTCGAAGAGGCGGTAAGGGATGCCGGAGATGTGGGAATGCTGCCAATTCAAGTATGTGAATGACCGAAGGAGGCTGATACCATGGGACGAATATATCGTGATATCACCTGGACGATCGGAAACACTCCGCTCGTCCGGCTGAACCGCGTGACGGAAGGCTCCCGGGCGACGGTCCTCGCCAAGGTGGAGTCGTTCAACCCGATGGGGAGCGTGAAAGACCGGATCGGGGTTGCGATGATCGACGAGGCCGAGCGGGCCGGCAAGATCCGGGAAGGGACGACAATCGTCGAGGCGACGAGCGGCAACACCGGGATCGCGCTCGCGCTCGTCTGCGCCGCCCGCGGCTGCCGGCTCGTGCTGACGATGCCCGAGACGATGAGCATGGAGCGGCGCAAACTCCTCGCGGCGCTGGGCGCCGAGGTGGTCCTCACGCCCGGGGCCGAAGGGATGAAGGGAGCAGTCGACCGTGCAGCCGCGATAGCTGCCGAGAACCCGAACGTCTATTTCATTCCCCAGCAGTTCGAGAACCCGGAGAACCCCGCCGTCCACCGCCGAACAACCGCTGAAGAGATCTGGCGGGACACCGACGGGACCGTGGATGCTGTCGTTGCCGGCGTCGGGACGGGCGGGACGATCACCGGGGTTGCCGAGGCCATCAAGGCACGGAGGCCCTCCTTCCGTGCAATCGCCGTCGAGCCTGCCGAATCTCCGGTCATCTCCGGCGGAACGGCCGGCCCGCACCGGATCCAGGGGATCGGGGCCGGGTTCGTGCCACGAGTCCTGCGGACCGATCTCGTCGACGAGGTCATCCGGGTCACCTCCGCGGACGCATTTGCGATGGCACGCCTGCTCGCCGCAGAAGAAGGGATCCTCGCCGGCATCTCGTCGGGTGCGGCGGTCCACGCGGCCCGCGAGGTCGCCCGCCGGCCGGAGTTCGAGGGAAAGGTGATCGTCGTCATCCTCCCGGACACCGGCGAGCGATACCTCTCGACGGACCTCTTTGAAGCCTGAAACGGGGGCGGGACGCGGTGAGCATCAGAGAGGACATCCAGACAGTCTTTGACAAAGACCCGGCGGCCCGGTCGACGCTCGAGGTGATCTGCTGCTACCCGGGCCTCCACGCGCTCTGGGCGCACCGGATAGCGCATGCCTTCTACCGCCGCCGGCTCTACTTCCCGGCCCGCCTGGTCTCTCATATCTCGCGGGCGCTGACCGGGATCGAGATCCATCCCGGTGCGAAGATCGGGCGCCGGGTCTTCATCGACCACGGGTCGGGCGTCGTCATCGGGGAGACGGCGGAGGTCGGCGACGACGTCCTGATCTACATGGGCGTGGTGCTCGGCGGCACGGCGCTTGAACAGACAAAACGGCACCCGACGATCGAGGACGGCGTCATCATCGGATCGGGGGCGAGCGTTCTCGGCCCCATCACCGTCGGCCGCGGGGCAAAGGTCGGTGCGGGGTCGGTCGTCGTCCACCCCGTCCCTCCCGGTGCGACGGTCGTCGGGGTCCCGGGCAGGCTCGCCGGCCCGAAGTGCCGGAAGGGCCAGGAGCGGCTCGACCGCGGCGACCTCCCCGACCCGATGCTCCGGGTGGTCAGCCGCATGCTTGACCGGCAGAACCGGATCGAGGAGCGGCTCCGGGCGGTGGAGCGGTCGGGGTTTGTTGCCGGGAAGCGGCAAGAGGAGATCGTGCTCGAGGAGAGTATTCGGGCGGCGCTAAAAGAGGTGATCGACCCGGAGGTCGGGATCGATGTCGTCGACCTCGGCCTGATCAAGGGGATCACCGTCCAGGACTCCTCGGTGCTCGTGGAGATGGTCCTGACCACTGCCACCTGCCCGCTCGTCGACTACCTTACCGACCGGGTCAGGCAGCGGGTGCTCGGCGTGAGCGGCGTCCGGGACGTCGAGATCCGGATCTTCGACGAGCCCTGGGACTGGGACCGGTTCTTCGGCCAGAGGGACGTTCTCAGGGAATTCTGAAGTCGGGTCTACCGGGGGAGGTCCAGCATCCGCTGGATCGCCGTCCGCGCCCGGGCGGCGGTATCCTCCGGAACCGTCACCCGTGGTTCGCACTGTTCGAGGGCCGCGAGCACCTTCGCGAGATCGGTCTTCTTCATGTTGACGCAGACTGCCCGGTTTGAGAGGGGGTAGAAGACCTTTTCCGGGCACTTCTTTTCGAGCTGGTGAAGGATCCCGACCTCGGTGCCGATGACGAATTCCCGGCCAGGGCTTGAGCAGGCGTGCCGCACCATCCCCGAGGTCGAGAAGACGTGATCGGCGAGGTCGATCACCTCGGGCCGGCACTCGGGGTGGACGAGCACCTCGGCGTTCGGGTGGGCGCGGCGGGCGACTGTCACCTCGTCGGCCGTCATCCGGTCGTGGACAATGCAGTAGCCCTCCCAGGGAAGGATCTCCTTCTTCGTGAACCGGGCGACGTAGCGGCCGAGGTTCCGGTCGGGGAGGAAGATAACCTGCTCCGCGTCCAGCGACTCGACGACGGCGACGGCGTTTGCGGAGGTGCAGCAGATATCGCTCTCCGCTTTGACCGCGGCTGAGGTGTTGACGTAGGCGACGACAGCGGCCTCCGGGAACCGCTCGCGGAGCACCCGGACCTCGCCGGCGGTGACCATCTCCGCCATCGGGCAGCAGGCATCGGCCGCGGGCAGGACGACCGTCTTCTCCGGCGAGAGTATCGCCGCCGTCTCGGCCATGAAGTCGACGCCGCAGAATACGATGACGTCGGCATCGATCGTCGCCGCCGCCCGTGCGAGTTCGAGCGAGTCCCCGACGAGGTCGGCGACCTCCTGCACCTCGGGGATCTGGTAGTTGTGGGCGAGAATGACGGCGCTCTTCTCCTCTTTCAGCTCGACTATCCGTTCGGCGAAGGTCTGATCGGGACTGGTGGACAGGATGGTATCACAACCTCTCTGGTCAACGATGTGAGCCTGATGAACAAGTGTTATCCCTTTGTACCCTTAACAATTGTGAAGTGTGGCACGGCCCCGCCCCGGGCTCCCACGGAGACGGTCTTATGGCGCGAACCCTATCTGAACGAGACGCGACAGTCCTGAAGAAGGCCGCTCCCGAATGCACGGAACTAATGTGTTCGGGTTCAGGAGGGCCGTACCGGTCCATCCTCCCACCGCTTGCGAACCATTACTCGACGGACGCCCGGGACTTCTTCGCCCGCCTGGAACGGCTCGACGATGACGACCTCCGCTACCTTGTGGGACTGATACTGGACGGGAGCGAGAGTCTCGGCTGCGTTCCTCCCGACTACATCGAGGTCTTCCTCACCTTCGTCGATAACCGGCTCGGCCGGGACGCCGCCCTCTCGATCCTGCAGCACTACGATAGCGCTGACGGATGCGCACCCTGACCGGCCGGGGGTGTGCTCCGGCACTGCTCCGGCCTCACTGGAGAGAACGGTCTCTCGCCGCCGGCCGGCCCGGAGGCGCCGCGGAGGGTCGTACTCCTTCAACCGCCCCCGCCTGATACCACAGGGTTTCCCGGCCACAATGCTCCCGGTGCGTCGGCTCCCGCTTTGACCTGCAAAACCCTTCAAACCGGCGCAGAAGATCCGCACTGCCCGGATCGGTGCCGATGAACTCGACAAAATGGCGGATCTGTTCGATCGTCTCCGGGGAAAGTTCGTGCTCCATGATACAGGCATCCCGTGAAGCAACCTCCTCCGGCACCCGGATGAGCGTGAGGAAGGCCCGGAGCGTCTCGTGCCGGTACTTGATGACCCCGGCAATGCTCCGGCCTTCGGACGTCAGGACCACCCCCTCGTACCGGCGGTGCGTGACCAGACCCATCGCATCGAGCTTCCTGACCATCTCGACGACCGTCGGGGGCCGGACCGAGAGCTCCGCGGCGATGTCTCTTGTCTTTGCGTAGCCTTTCTCGAGAGATACGTTGAGGATCGCTTCGAGGTAGTCTTCTGCCTTCCTGCTCAGGTTCCGCACAGTATCATGATTGTCTGATGCCGGGGCATATAATTGTTAGGGTGTCCTAACTCTGACAGGCCCCGCCGGCAGCGGCGATATTCGGTTTTTTCCAGGTTTTCCTAACATCTTTCGGGGAATTGTGCCGGCACCGAAACAATTTCGGCGCGAGATTATCCCGACCAAACAAGAGAGCAGGATCCATGGAACCATCGGATCAAAACGCCCCGCTACGTGGAGCGGTAACCACCCTCGATTGTATCGGCCCTGCCTGCCGGTGCCGCATCGTCGGCATCCGCGCTTCCGGGGCGCTCCGGAAACGGCTGCTCGCCATGGGCATGGTGCCCGGGGCGGATGTGGAGGCCGTCAGGGCCGCACCGCTCGGCGATCCCGTCGAGTACCGGGTGAAAGGATACGCCCTCTCGCTGCGGCGTGCCGAGGCGGGCCAGATCGAGGTCGTCCCGGAGGAGGAATGATGGGAGCCGTCTGCCCGCTCGCCCTCCTCGCTGCCGGGACCGAGGCGACGATCGCCGACGTCAGGGCCGGCAAGGGGATGCGGCTCCGCCTCGCCGGGCTGGGGCTCTGCCCCGACGCACGGGTGCGGGTGCAGTGCGCCGACCGGGGCTCGCTCATCGTCTCGGTCGGCGACGCCCGGTACGCCCTCTCGCGGGGGATAGCGATGAAGATCCTGGTGAAGGAGGCTGCATGACCGGAATCCGGGTTGCACTCGCCGGCAACCCCAACGTCGGCAAAACGACGCTTTTTAACGCGCTCACCGGGTCCCGCCAGCACGTCGGGAACTGGCCGGGCGTCACGGTCGAGAAGAAGACCGGCCGGATCAACCGGAGCGGCCATGCCATCGAGGTGATCGACCTCCCGGGAACCTACAGCCTGACCGCCTGCTCCGCGGACGAGGTCGTCGCGCGGGACTATATCCTCGAGGAGAGGCCGGACGTCGTCGTCCAGGTCGTGGACGCGACGAACCTCGAGCGGAACCTCTACCTGACGACCCAGATAGCCGAACTCGGGGTTCCGGTCGTCATCGCCCTGAACATGGCCGATGCGGCCGAGGCCGGGGGATGCGCCATCGACCGGGAGAGGCTCTCGGCCCTCCTTGCGATCCCCGTCGTGCGGACGGTCGGAATCCGGGGCGAGGGGCTCGACGACCTCCTCGACGCTGCAGTCCGGGAGGCGGAGACGCCGCCGCACCACGAGCACACCGTCGGGTACAGGAACGATGTGGAGGCGATGATCGCGTCACTGGTCGGCGTCCTCGAAGCCGATAAAGATCTTGCAGAACGGTATCCTCTCCGCTGGCTCGCGGCCAGGCTCCTCGAGGGGGACGAGAACGCCCTCGCTAAAGTCCGGGAGAGCCCTGTCTCTCCCCGGGTGCAGGCCCTCCTCTCTACAATCGACCCCGACGAGTGCGAGGCCGCGATGGCGGACAGGCGTTATGACGTGATCGCCGCCGTCCTGCCGCAGGTGCGCACCGCCGGTGCCCGGGGCATGAACGTCTCGGAGATGGTCGACCGTGTCGTCACGGACCGGTACCTCGGCATCCCGATCTTCCTCGCCCTGATGTGGGGGACGTTCGAGCTGACGTTTGCGGTCGCAGCGCCCTTTGTCGCCCTGATCGAGGCCGGGCTTGCCCGGCTTTCGGCGGCCGTGGCCGGATCGATCGGGCCCGCATGGCTTGCATCGCTCGTCGGCGACGGGATCATCGGCGGTGTCGGGTCCGTCCTCGTCTTCGTCCCGAACATCTTCATCCTCTTCCTGATCCTCTCGTTCCTCGAGGACACCGGCTACCTGGCGCGGGCCGCGTTCATCATGGACCGGCTCATGTACGCCATCGGGCTGCCGGGGAAGGCGTTCATCCCGATGCTGATCGGGTTCGGGTGCAACGTCCCCGGGATCATGGCGGCCCGGACGATCGAGGGCGAGAGAGACCGGTTGATCACGATCCTGGTAAACCCGTTCATATCCTGCAGTGCGAGGCTTCCGGTATACATCCTCTTTGCCGGCGCATTCTTCGGAGCGGCAGCGGGCGTCGTCGTCTTCCTCCTCTACGTCCTCGGCATCGCCGCCGCCATCGGGTCGGCAAAACTCTTCCGGCACACGATCCTGCCGGGAGAATCGTCCCCCTTCATCATGGAGATGCCGCCCTACCGGCTCCCGACAGCAGGGACGAGCCTGCTCCACACGTGGAGCAGAGGGGTGATGTATGTCCGCAAAGCTGGGACGATCATCCTTGCCGGGGCGCTCGTTCTCTGGTGCCTGGCATCGTTCCCGTTCGGCGTCGAGTACGGAAGCAGCGCGAGCCTTGCGGGCGCTCTCGGCCACCTGCTCGAGCCGCTCGTCGCGCCGCTCGGGTTTGACTGGAAGATCGCGGTCGCGCTGCTCTTCGGATTCGTGGCAAAAGAGGTCGTCGTCGGATCGCTCGGCGTGCTCTACGGGGCCGGGGAGGAGGGAGACGCCCTCTCGACGGCGTTCCTCGCCGACCCCGGCCTCTCGGCGGCGACAGCGCTCGCCCTGATGGTCTTCGTGCTGCTCTATACGCCGTGCCTCGCAACGATCGCGACCATCCGGAAAGAGACGGGATCGTGGAAATGGGCCGGCTTTTCGGTGGCGTACGGCCTCGTCCTCGCCTGGCTGCTGGCACTGATCGTCGGGCGGATCGCCCCGTCCTTCATTGGAGGTGCATAACATGAACAATATGGTACAGGGAGTATTCGGAGCGGTGCTCGGGGCGCTCTACGCTGTCTTCGGTACGCTCCAGATCGTCGCCGCCCTCACCGGTCCGGCCGTCCCGTTCGTCCCGGCCTCCCTCTTTGGGGGATTCGTCCTGCTCGTTATCGGCGCCGTTCTGCTGACGGGTGTGCGGAACCTCGCACGGGGGCTCGATGACGGGATCGGGTTCGTCAACGTGGGCACCCTGCTCTCGGTCGCATTCGGGGCAGTCACGCTCCTTGCGGCCGGAGCGGGGGCACTCGAAGCGGCCATCGCAGGGGAGGCATGGTCGGTCGCGGATGCGCTCACACCGGCCGTCTACCTTGCCGTCATAGGAGCCGCAGGGTTCCTCGCGTGGTGCAGGGCGTTCTTCCGGGGGCTTGCAACGGCATGATGCAGAGCATCCTTGAACGGATCGGTGCGGGGGCGTTCACGCTCCCATCGCTTGCTATGGAACTCGGCATATCACGGGAGTCGCTGCTTGACCGGCTCGCGCTGATGGAGCGGCTCGGCTATATCGCCTGCGAACGGCCCTGCGAGACCGTCCCGGGCCGGTGCAGGTGCTGTTCCGGCGGTTGCGGGTGCGGGGGTGCGGCCGATCTTCCGGTGCGGTACGTCCTTACCGCGAAGGGGAAGCGGCTGTGCGGGCGGGGCCGGTAAACACCCTCGCGGCCCGTCTCACACGTCCCGAAACGGCGTGAGGTCGCACCCGGTGCAGGGGAGGCACATCGTCCTCGCCCGCCGCGGGTCAAGACCGTTCTGCTCCAGGATATCGCGGGTCATCGCCGCGAGCCCAAGAAGCCGCTCCGCCGACGGACGCTCGACGGCGATCTCGCCTGCCCGGAGGGGCGATGCGGAGATCGGCCGGAGGATGGGGATGACACCCAGTTCTGCGAGGTAGGCGACGCCGTCCCTGACCATGCTGTCCTCTTCACCGAGACCGATGATGAAGTTCGAGAAGACGGCGTTCCTCCCGAAGACCTCCACCGCCCCTGCGAGCGCGTCGAGGATGAACGGAAGGGAGAGGCCGGGGCAGACCGCGCGGAAGACACCCGGGTCCATCGTCTCGACGTTGTACTTGACCTCATCGGCACCGGCGGCGCGGAGGATCGCGGTCGAGGCCGCGGTCGGGTAGACCGAGACCCCGATCGGGAGGTCGAACCGCGCCCGGAGCGCCCTCACCACGGCCGCCACCCGCTCCACCTCCCGCTCCGGCGATTCCGCGACACCGCTCGTGAGGGAGATCGCAGAGAGGCTCCCGCCGGCATTGGCCTCTTCGACCATTCTCGCGACCGTCTTCGTGTTCTTGATCGCCCCGTCGAGTTTCGGCACCGGGCAGAACGTACAGTCGTGGACGCAGCGTTCGCTGACGGTGATGTAGGCCTGTTCCGGGCAGTGGCAGAGCGGGCGCTCGATGCTGCCCCGCGTGATCGTCTCTTTGTCGTGGACGACGGCGACCCCATCACCGTCCGGGACGACCCGGAGCGGCGATGCCGGGTTGGTGGAGAGCCTGACCCGCCGGCCGCCGGAGCGGATGAAGACCGACGATCCTCCGGCGCCCGGACCCGCCGTCGCCGTCGTCGGAATGAGATTCGCACCGAGGGCCTCGTCGATGCTCGCCGAGCCTATGCTGACGAGGTATGCCTTCTCCTCGGGTGTCATGATGTGCATCTCTTCTCCTCCTCCCGGTCGTCGTCACGGGCTTGCCGGGCACAGATTAACAATTGTGAATCTGCACACGGATCTCTTCTGAGATCCTTATATTATTTACTGTTACGGCAGATCCGGCCGCATTCTGCCCCCGATCCTTGAGGATATTTATGGGGTGGCGGGACCAACACTATACGACACATGCAGATCATCCTCCCGGACAGGAGCGTGCGGACGCTCTCCCGCGCCTCCGCACCGATAGAAGAGATCCTCCTTGAGCTCGGGATCAACCCGACGACCGTGATCGTCATAATGAACGGCAGGATCGTCCCCGAAGACGTGACGGCGACCGAAGGCGACGAGCTCCGGATCGTCCGGTTCTCACACGGCGGGTGAGGCGGTGACTTCGGCGGAGAACCGGTGCTCCTTCTGCGGCAAACCCGCGGTCGCCCGCCTTACCGGGCCGGAGCGGCGGCTCTGCGCCGCCCACTTCATCGAGGACGCCGAAGCCCGTGTCTTTGCCGCCATGAAAGACGAATGCATGGTCGCGCCGGGCGACCGGGTCGCCGTCGGCCTGAGCGGGGGAAAAGACAGCACCGCCCTGCTCCTGCTGCTCCACCCCATCCTCCCCACGCTCGGCGCGACCCTCGTCGCCGTCACCGTCGACGAAGGGATAGCGGGCTACCGCGAAGAGACCCTCAAGGCCGCGGAGGCTCTGACGGCGGAGCTCGGCGTCGAGCATGTGATCGTCACGTTCGCCGACCTCTTCGGGAAAGACCTTGATCGGCTGCTCGTCGGCAGGGAGGCGCAGGGCTGCACCGTCTGCGGCGTGCTGCGCAGGCGGGCGCTCGCCGAAGGGGTGAAGCGGGTCGGCGCGACGAAGCTTGCCACCGGCCATAACCTCGACGACGAGGCGCAGTCGGTCCTGATGAACGTCCTCCGCGGCGACCTCCCCCGCCTTCGCCAGGACACCTCGACCGGACAGCCGGGTCACTTTGTTCCGCGGATAAAGCCGCTCGCCGTCCTCTCCGAGAAGGAGATCGTGACCTACCTCCTCCTCCGCGGTTACTTCCGCGACCTGCCCGAGTGCCCCTACGCCGGGACCGCGCTCCGGTCGGAGGTGCGCACGATGCTTGCAGGGCTCGAGCACCGCCACCCGGGGACGATGCTCCGCATAATAAGGTTCCGCGACGGGGTCAGGCGGTCGGCCCGTTCCGTGGAACCGGTGAAGGCGCTCTCTACCTGCCGCAGATGCGGCGAACTTACGAGCGGCGAGGTCTGCCAGGTCTGCAGGCTGCTCGGGCAGGGAGGATAGAAGATCGTCGGCCTCTCGGGGAATATTATAATCACTCCTCCATATGTCTCCGCTGCTCCGCTCTCCTTCCGGCACCGGGTGCCGCAGGGTTCCCGTGTATCAGGCTCCGGAAGTCCGGTGAGACGCATGCCGCCCGGCCCGCCTGCTGGCGAATCGAGCAGAGAAGCCTTATTGCTGCGCAGGATCTAAGCGAACCGATCAACGGAGGTCTACGGATGCCACCGCATTGTGATACACGGGACGGCCCTGTGGTCAGGGCAGCAGAGAAGGCTCTGGAGAAGGGAAATGTGAATTACGTTCTCATCTGGGTGCCGAAGGAATCGGAGAGAGAACTGGCCGACGCGTTCGAGCGGACGATGAAGGTCCGGAAGCTCGGTGAGGGGGCAAAGGACCTTGCCGACGACTGGTTCTTCGAGACCGCGATCAGGCTCCACCGGGCAGGCGAGGGAGCGCCCTATACCGGATTGAAACCGGCAGGCCTTGACGAGGGGCCTGTGGTTCCCCGCGCCGAGAAGGCGATAGAAACCGGTGATGCCGGCGAGGTCATCAGGTTCGTCCTCGATGTCGCGAGAGAAGACCTGCAGCGCCGCTTTCATGCCGTCATCGAGAAGAAGCATTATGACCCGGACGACGTCGTAGCAGGTCGCGCGTATGTGCAGGCGTTCATCGATTTCGTAGTCTACACCCACCATCTCTACCGGTATGTGAAAGGCGGCGAGAAGCATGAAGGGGGCGGTGGCGGCCATTCCCATTGAGCGGGCATCCTTCGGGAGTCGCTCCGATCCCCGAATACCCCTGGTGTCCGGCGGGCCGATGCCCTCCGGTCATTCGCCGGCGGCCGCCTGCGATGCGCCGCGGACCCGCTCCGGCCCGGTATAGATATTCATCTTTTTGCTCCGCACGAACCCGACGATCGTGAGCCCGCCTGCCTCTGCGGCCTCGACGGCGGTGGTGGTCGTCGCTCCCCGCGAGACGATCACCGGGATGTTTGCGACCAGGCACTTCCTGACCATCTCGGAGGAGATCCGGCCGGAGCTGACTGCAAACGTCCGCGAAAAGTCAACCCCCGATAGAAGGCCGTGGCCGATGACCCGGTCGAGCGCGTTGTGCCGGCCGATATCCTCGGCGATCCGGATCGCCTTCCCCTCTCCGTCAAAGAGCCCGACGAGGTGGATGCCGCCGGTGGTCCGGTGAAGGCCCGAGTCGAGCGTCTCCTTCGTCGCCGCCCGGATCGCTTCGGGCAAGAGGATGAGGTCGGACCGGATAGCGGGGAGGCGTCCGGCATCGAGGAATGAGGTGCTCCCGCCGCACCCGGAGAGGACGGTCTTGTGCGAGACGAGGATCGCGAACGGGTTTTTGGTGAGGACGCTCGCGGTATTCCCCTCGATCCGGATCGACTCGATCTCGTCGAGTTTCCTGACGATCCGCTCCGTGTAGAGGTATCCTACGACGAACTCCCGGAGCATCGCAGGGCTCGTCATGGCGGTGAGGGCGTGGCGCCCGTTGACGGTCACGGAAAGCGGCATCTCCTCGACGACGGGGTGGGTCGCCGGGGCGAACATCTCGCCGTCGACTCTGACGATCGGCAGTTCCCGGTAGAGCATCAGATCGCCCTCCGGGAAAGTTCTTCGACGGTGGCCAGCATTATGTCGATCTCCTCTGTTGTGGTGTAGACATAGGTGCTCGCCCGCACCGTCCCGTTCGGGAGGCCGAGGTGCTCCATGAGCGGCTGGCAGCAGTGGTGCCCCGACCGGACCAGGACGGCGGATGCCTCGTCGAGGACCTGCGCCACCTCGTGCGGGTGCATTCCCTCGACCGTGAACGAGACGACGCCGATCCGCTCGGACCCGGCATCCGCCCCCACGACTGTAACCCTATCAAGCGCCGCGAGCCCGTCGATCAGCCGGGCAGAGAGCCGCTCCTCGTGCCGCCGGACCTCCTCCATCCCGATCCCCCGGAGATACCCCGCGGCCCGTGCAAGCCCGATGGTGCCGGCGATCGGCGGCGTTCCCGCCTCGTAGCGCTCTTCGCCGGGAGCGAGGGTGTAGCCGTCCGCCGTCGCGCTCTCGATCGAACCGCCGCCGACAAAGAGCGGTTCGAGGTCCGGCTCGCGCATCCAGAGCCCGCCCGTCCCGGTCGGGCCGAGCATCTTGTGGCCCGAGAAGCAGAAGTAGTCGCACCCGATGGCGGCGACGTCGACCGGGAGGTGCGGGGCCGACTGGGCGCCGTCGACGAGGAGCCGTGCGCCCCGGTCGCGGCAGATCCCGGCGATCTCGCGGACGGGAAGGACGGTGCCGAGGACGTTTGAGGCATGGGTGACGGCGACGAGCCGGGTCTCGTCGCGGACGGCCGCTTCCAGGTCGGCGAGGTCGAGGCTGCCCCCGGCGTCCGGCCGGACGACCTCCACCGCGACCCCCTGCTCGCGGAGCCGGAGCCAGGGGAGGAGGTTGGAGTGGTGTTCGAGGAGCGTTGTCACCACCCGGTCGCCCTTCTGCCAGGTGAGGCCGTTGACGACCGTCCCGACCGCCTCGGTGGTGTTCCGGGTCATTGCGAGGGTGCCGCCCTCTCCCCCGATGAACGACCTGACGGCGTCGCGGGCGTCCCGGTAGCGGTGGGTGGCGACCGCGGCGAGCCGGTGCACGCCTCTCCCGACGTTCGCCCGGTAGCGAAGGTCGTACTCGACCATCGCCTGGACCACCGGTTTCGGGGTGAGCGATGTGGCGGCGCTATCCAGGTAGATGAGGTCCCGGGTGATCGGGAAGTCCGCCTTGCAGTCCTTGATCGTCATAGGACCTCGTCCATGCTTCCGCTCCGGTACCCGGCGAGGTCCAGGGCGACGTAGGTGAAGCCGATCCGGCGAAGCGCCGCCATCACCTCGTCGCGCATGGAGAAGAGCCGTTCCAGGTTGTCGGGAGGCACCTCGATCCGGGCGACGTCGCCGTGGACCCGGACCCGCGCCTGGGCGAATCCCCGGTCCTGCAGGGCCTCCTCGGCCGCCTCGATCCGGCCGAGCACCTCTTCGGTGACCTCATCCCCGTAGGGGATGCGGGTGGCAAGACAGGCTGCCGAGGGCTTGTTCCAGAACGGGAACCCGCACTCGCGGGCGATCCTGCGGACATCCTTCTTCGCCGCACCCGCCTCGGCAAGGGGATGGCAGATCCCTTCCTCGTCGCTTGCGGCAAGCCCCGGGCGGTAGGTCCCGAGATCGGAGACGTTCGTCCCGTCTGCGACCGTGCCGATCCCTTCCCGCCGGGCCAGTTCCTTCAGCAGGCGGGAGGACGCTTTCTTGCAGGTGTAGCACCTGTCGGGCCGGTTCGCCCGGAATATCTCATCCGCAAGAATCGGGAACGCCACGACCTCCAGGGGGATATCCAGCCTCCCGACGGTCTCTTTTGCCTCTTCGATCTCCCGCCGCGGCACGAGCGGCGAGTCCAGGAGGACGCACCGGACCCGGCCCTTCCCAAGCGCCCGGACGGCCAGAGCGGCGAGGAGCGAACTGTCGACGCCCCCGGAGCAGGCGACCAGTACCTCTCCCTTCTCCTCGAGCGCTTTGATGACCGCTTTTTTGCTGCCGCGTTCCGCTTCCACCGGTGCTCCCTCCTTATGTCTCCCTGGCACACGAACCCTCCAGATCGTTTTCTTCGCGGATCTGCCCACAGATCTCGCATATCCTGGCAGCGAGGTCATCCACCTGGCCGGCACCGAGGTCCTGCGCCAGCCGGTTGATCGACTCTTTCACCCTTCCCTCAAAGACGATCCGGTATCCCCGCTTCCCGGTGCGGTACTGGGAGATCGCTGAGGGCGTCATATCGAGAAGGCGGGCGGCCTCCAGCTGGGAAACGCCCATGGTGTTCAGTTCTTCGGCGATTGCAGCCCGGATCGCGGGCAACACGTTCCATACAATCAACTGGCAGGGGAGTTTCATCGCATACCACAACGTTTAATGGTTCCGGAGCAGATCTAACAGAGATGTTAACAATTGTTAACTTTGTCCCTGGAGAAGAAATACCTTTGTGCAAGGCCGGATTACGGTGTGAGTCTCATGACTGACGGAGGGCGACGGTTGGTCTACCTGGACCATGCGGCGACGACGCCGACGCGGCCGGAGGTCGCCCGCGCGATGCTCCCCTACTTCTCGGAACGGTTCGGGAACCCTTCCTCGCTCTACGCCCTCGCCCGCGAGGCGAAGGAGGCGGTCGAGGAGGCGCGGGGACGAGTGGCGGCGGCGATCGGCGCGGCACCCGAAGAGGTCTTCTTCACCTCCGGGGGGACGGAGGCCGACAACTGGGCGATCAAAGGGGTGGCGGCGGCGAACCGGAAGAAGGGCGACCATATCGTCACCTCGTCGATCGAGCACCACGCGGTCCTCCACCCCTGCCGGGCCCTCGAGAAGCAGGGCTACCGGGTCACCTACCTCCCGGTCGACGAGTTCGGCCGGGTTGAACCGGGAGCCGTCGAGGAGGCGATCACCGATAAGACCATCCTCGTCTCGGTGATGGCGGCAAACAACGAGATCGGGACGGTCCAGCCCGTGGCGGCGATCAGCGAGATAGCACACGACCACGGCGTCCTGTTCCACACCGACGCCGTTCAGGCGATCGGGGCAATCCCGGTCGACGTGGATGCGATGGGGGCCGACCTCCTCGCCATATCCGCCCACAAGTTCGGCGGGCCGAAGGGGACGGGAGCGCTGTATATCCGACGGAAAACCCGGATCGGGACGTTCATGGACGGCGGGGCGCAGGAGCGCGGCCGCCGGGCCGGGACCGAGAACGTCCCCGGGATCGTGGGGATGGGGCGCGCGATCGAGCTTGCGGTCGGCGAGATGCCGCAGAACGCCCCCCGGCTCGCCGCGATGCGCGATCGGCTGATCCGGGGGATCCTCGACGCCGTCCCGGATACCCGGCTGAACGGCCACCCGACCGAGCGGCTCGCAAACAACGTCAACGTCGCGTTCCGCTACGTCGAGGGGGAGTCGATCCTGCTCATGCTCGACGCCCTCGGCATCGCGGCCTCGACCGGGAGCGCCTGCACCTCGGCGTCGCTTGAGCCCTCGCACGTCCTCACGGCCTGCGGCCTTCCGCCCGAACACGCCCACGGCTCGCTCCGGCTCACCCTCGGCCACCGGAACACCGAGGAGGACGTCGACTACGTCCTCGAAGTGCTGCCCGGCATCATCGGGCGGCTGCGGGAGATCTCGCCGCTCACCCCGGAACGTTAACGAGTGATCATAATGTACAGCGAACAGGTTATGGACCATTTTATGAACCCCCGCAACATGGGGGAGATCCCGGATGCGAACGGTGTCGGCGAGGTCGGAAACCCGACCTGCGGCGACATCATGCGGATAACCCTCCGGATCGAAGATGACCGGATCGTGGATGCGAAATTCAAGACCTTCGGGTGCGCCGCCGCCATCGCGTCGAGTTCGATGGCCACAGAACTGATCCGGGGAAAGACCCTCGACGAGGCGCTGGCGGTCACCAACCGGGCGGTCGCCGAGGCGCTGGAGGGGCTGCCTCCCCAGAAACTCCACTGCTCGGTCCTCGCCGAAGAAGGGATCCACAAGGCGATCGACGACTACCGGGCGCGGCAGGGTGCGCCTGAGGCGAGCGGAGGATAACCGTATGCTCACCGAGCAGGAACGGGAACGTTACGCCCGGCAGATCCTCCTCTTCGGCGAGGAAGGGCAGGAGCGGCTGAAGAAGGCGAAGGTCTTCATCGCCGGAGCAGGTGGTCTCGGCTGCCCGATCGCCCTCTATCTTGCCGTCGCCGGTGTCGGGGAGATCCGCCTTGTGGACCGGGATACTGTGGACCGGACCAACCTGAACCGGCAGGTCCTCCACTGGGAGAAGGATCTCGGCATGCCGAAGGTCCGGTCCGCAGAGGCGAAACTCCGGGAGGCAAACCCGGATATCCGCATCAAGGCCGTTGCGACGACTATCGACGAGACGAACGCCCGGGACATGGTCACCGGTGCCGACCTGATCGTGGACGCGATGGACAACTTTCCCACCCGCTACCTCCTGAACCGGGAGGCGCTCCGATCCGGCGTGCCGCTTATCCATGGTGCCATCCGGGGATTCGACGGCCAGGTGGCGACGATCGTCCCCGGCCGGACGGCCTGCCTCGAGTGCATCTTCCCGGAGGCCCCGCCGGCCGAGGTCTTCCCGGTCGTCGGGACGACGCCGGGGATCATCGGCCTCATCCAGGCGAACGAGGCGATCAAGTATATCACCGGTGCCGGGGACCTCCTCGCCGGCCGGCTCCTCATCTGGGACGGGCTTGCGGCGACGCTTGAGACGTTTACCGTAGAACCGCGGCCGGACTGCCCCGTCTGCGGCGGGGAGATGCGGCCATGAAGATCCGGGTGAAGGCGTTCGCCCGGTTCCGGGAGATCCTCGGGAGCGACCTCGCTATCGAGGTCCCCGACGGGGCGACGATGGCAGCGGTTCTCGCCGCGCTCCGGGACCGTGCCGGGGACGAAAGCGATGCAATCTTCGACGAGGCCGGGGCGCTCAGGACGCATGTCGTCCTGATGCGAAACGGGAAGCGGGTGAAGAGAGACGACTCCGATGCCCTCGCGGACGGGGACGAGGTCGCCCTCTTCCCGCCGGTCGCGGGCGGATGAGGGGGTATAAGGCCATGATTGGCATTACCAGGGATGTGATCGACGCGGGCGCGATGATCGAGGCGGCGAAGAGGCCGGGCATGGGCGCTCTGGTCACCTTCTGCGGCGTCGTCAGGGACGACAGCGGGGTGGAGCGGATGGAACTGGAGGTCTACGAAGAGGTCGCGGTCCGTGAACTGGCGGCTATCCGCGACGAGGCGATGCAGAAATACCCGATCGAATCGGTGGATATCGTCCACCGTGTGGGCACTCTTTCGGTCGGTGAGACCATTCTCCTCATCGTCGTCGGCGCCGGGCACCGGAAAGAGGCATTCGCTGCCTGTGAATACATCATCGACCGGCTCAAGCAGACCGTCCCGATCTGGAAGAAGGAGTTCTACCGGGACGGTGAGCGGTGGGTGCCGGGGGAATACGTCGACTGATCCCCTCCGCCCGGGGTGAACCTTTTCTCCTGCCGGGCGCAAGAGATCGATGATGAACGACGACCTGAAGGCAGCCCTCCTCGAGCGGTGCCGGCGGATGGAGATCCCCCTCGTCGGGGTCGCGAGCACGGAACGGTGGGAGCACCCGCCGTTCCTGCCCTGGATGCCGGAAGAGTTCTACCCGCAGTCGATCTTTCCCGAAGCACGGTCGGTGATCGTCATCGGCCTTCCCGTCCACCTCCCGGTGCTCGAGACCTCTCCCTCGATCTATTACCACGAACTGTATAAGACCGTCAACACCCTGCTCGACCAGTATACCTACCGGCTCACCACCTTCCTCAACGACGAGGGCTACCCCTCGGTCTTCGTCCCCCGTGACGGCTACGGAAGCGTCGAGGTGCTCAAAAAGAACCCCGTTGCCTTCTTCTCACACCGGCACGCCGCGTTCCTCGCCGGGCTCGGGACCTTCGGCGTGAACAACACCCTCCTCACCCCCGAGTATGGGCCCCGGGTCCGGTTCGGTTCGGTCTTTTCCGCCGCGGACCTCCCGCCCGACCCCCTGCTCGCGGAGGACCTCTGCACCCGGTGCATGCTCTGCGTCGAGGCCTGCCCCACGGGCGCGCTCGACGAGCGGGACTACCCCGAAGGCCTCACCGATAAAGCGGCCTGTGCCGCAAACAGCGCCGATCTCGCCCGGCGCCACATCTCCCCCTGCGGGATCTGCATCAGGGTCTGTCCGGTGGGGAAGGACCGGCGGCACTACGGCCGGACCGCCCCCGCCGGCGACGACGAACCCCGCCGCCGGGCCCGGGAGCATGTGCGGAAGTACGGCGGACTCTGACCCGCCATAAAAAAAAGGTTATTCTCTTCTCATCCTGCCCATCAGCCGGTCCATCATCTCCGGCGCCCGGTCACGGAGGCCAAACCCGATGATGATGGCGATCGCCGCACCGAGGCCGAGCCCGACTCCCCATGCGATCGGGACGACGAAGACATAGATGATCGAGAGGTCGAGCAGGAGTTGCTGGAGCGCGAGGATGGCGACGACGAAGTAGAGAAATGCCCGGAGCAACATCGCGATCAATCCGAAGCCCTGGATCTGCTGCGTCTCTCCCATGTGCGTGAGGAGGTCGATCAGCCAGTCGATCAGGATGAATCCAGCGACCAGGATGATGATGAACGCGAGGATGTTCGGGATGTAGGCCACGATTGCTGCGACAGCCAGTGTGAGCGCCGGAATCTGCAGAACGCTGACTGCTGCAAGGATAGCGATAAGATAGATGAACCAGCGGACGATGAGATCGAAGAGGCGACTTATGTTTGTTCCTGACCGCTCAATCTGCTGGCCGACCGATGTCTTCCGGAGCGCGTCGTCGACACCGAGGCGGTCAAGAACCTCGGAGACGACTCTGCCGAGAATTCGCCCGAGGATCCAGCCGATGATCAGGATAACGATCGCTGCAATGAGGTTTGGTAGAAACAGAATAACGTTACGGGCCAGTTCTTCAACCGGCTCAAATGGCGCCAATACCTGCGCCGTGAGGTCTCCATTTGCCACGGTATATCACCGGGGAAGGATATGGCAGGTACTATATAAAGTTTGATGAGCCCGCCCCCTCCCCGGCGTCCGGGGCTCCGCGGCCGGAACCCCTGCCATTCCGGTAGCGGGAGGATCTACTCCGCGATCCCCGCAGCCGCCGGGATCCGGGAGCGCCCGGTATAACGGTACATCAGGGCGAGGACCGCCGGCATGACGACGATCGCGCCTATGAGCGAGAACCCGACGGTGATGACCGTCACGATCCCGAAGTTGCTGATGATATTGAAGGACGAGAACGTGAGCGCCGAGAACCCGAAGACCGTCGTCAGCCCCGATACCGTGATGGCTGTCCCGATCTTCTGGACGGCGGTCTGGATTGCGTCGAGGAACTCCGTGCCCCGGCTGAGTTCCTCCTCGCACCGCTCCATGATCAGGATGGTATACTCGGACGCGACGCCGATCGTCATAGAGCCGAGGACGGCAGTCAGCGGCGTGTAGTCGAGACCGAGGAGGTACATGATCGCCCCGTTCCAGCCCACGATGAAGACGATCGGAATGACCGGCGAGACGGCGCCGAACTTCCGATAGACCAGGATCAGGAAGCCGAGGATGAAAGCGAACCCGATCACGGTCATATACGACCTCGAATCACTGATATCATCCATGACGGCGGCAAACATCTCCATCTGGCCGGTGATCCTCACGGTCACGCCGGCTGGCGGTTTGTTCCACACTACATCGTCCTGTATCTTTCTGACCTGGTCGCGGGCGACACTCATCTCCATATCGACCGTCGAGAACTCAAGCACCGCCTCCAGGTTTCCATTGAGGTAACGCTTCAGGGTCGCCTCCGGAATCCGGGCAATGACACCATCAACCTCCCGCTCGGTTGCGGGGAGCACTCCGTTGTTGTACTGCCTGACCAGGGTCGCGATGCTGGCGACGCCGGTGATCTTGTCGTTATGCTCCTGCTCGTAGGCCCCGAACTGATCTATCCAGATGAGTGTCTCCGGGGAGAGGACGTCGTCCGCCAGCACGACGACGGGGATGGTGCTCGTCGACCCCATGACCCGGGTGAGTTTCTCAAGAGAGAGCAGGGCAGGCATATCGCCGGGAACGAAGGTCTTCTCGTCTGCGCTGACGGGGACGCTCTGGTCGAGGTAGAACCCTCCTGCCGCCACAATTGCAAAGAGCAGGATGACCGGAACCGGGTACTTTGCGACGGTGTAGGCGAGCCGCCCGAGGAGGCGGTCGTAGCGCTCGATGAGGGAACTCCCGGATTCGGGGGTGGGCTCGGCGGCTGCAGCCTCCATCCTCGGCCGGTAACGGGTGACGATCGCAAAGACCGGGACGACGATCAGCGCCGCGACGTAGCAGGAGACGACCCCGATGGTGCAGACCATTCCGAAGTCGGCCACCATCGGAACCGGCGCAAAGAACATCGCGATGAACCCGAGCGCCGTCGACGACATGGCGATCAGGATCGACGGCCCCATCTGGGTGACGGTGGCCCATACGGCCTCGGGTATCGTGCCGCGTCGGATCTCCTCGTCGAAGCGTGCGTGGAGCTGGATCGCGTAATCGATCCCGATCCCGATCAGCACCGGGAACGCCCCGACCACCACCATGCTGATGGGAATACCAAAGAGGCCCATGAGCCCGAAGGTCATGATGAGCCCGACGGCCACGATCCCGACCGGAAGAAGCCGGTATCTGACGTGGGAGAAGAGGAACACCACCGCGAAGACCATCAGGATCATGGCCACCAGGATCAGCATGCCCGTCTCGGATCCCATCGCCTCGCCCATCTCCAGCGAGAACGCAGGGTTGCCCGAGACCGTGACCGTGAGCCCCGCCGGGGGCTCCGATATGGCGACGATGGACTTGATGTTCCCGACAACCTGCTGCTGCGCCTCCATGGTGACGCCGGGTTCAAGGGCGATGACGCTGATCGTCATCAGGTCCGAGGGGAGCATCCTCTCAACCATCTCCGGGGGAGCCTGGCCGATGATCACGTTGATCTCCGCTTTGGACGACGGCAGGGTGCCGCCGTTTGCCTGCTTCAGGAGATCGACGACGCCGGAGACGCTATCGACGTAGCGTTCGTTCCTGAGATCCTCCTGGAGATGGTCGATATACCTGAGGATCTCGGGACTCCGGACACTGTCCGTCTCGTAGAGGAGCATGATCGCGTCGGAACCGTAGGTCTCGGCGTAGTGGTTCAGGAGCGCGCCGCGCGGGGTGGTCTTGTCGAGGTAGGCGTCGTCGCCGGTCTCCATCGAGACCAGCGAGAGTCCGAAGCACGCCACGAGGAAGACGGCCAGGGCGATGCCGGCGACGGTCCAGGTATGGTTGTTGATGGCGGCGGCAAGCCATTCATAGGGGTTCTTCATGCGGGCTCCTCCGGCATGCTCGTCCCGTACTCGCCGATGATCGCGACGGTTACCGCGTGGGCGACTTCAGCCCGGACCTGGTTGGTCTCCTCAAAAAACGGTTCCTCGTATGACCCCTCTGGACGTACGGGGCATCGACGTTGTTCATCAGAGCACCGGCAAGATCCGGTGTTACAGGGAATTATGTAACTCACGTCTCTCCTCGCTATAAGTGGCTCATCTGTTGGGGTACTGTTTCTGTGGGACCGGAGATGAACTTACTGCAACCCCCGGCAGAAAGAGACATCACAGTCCGGTTCGCGTGCGCTTCCCATACCGATCTCTAATCCCCGCAGGATCAACAACCAGCAGCTCGCGAAGAAAGTGAGCATCAGCAAAGCCACCGCAATCGAGCACCTGCGAAAGGCAGAGGCGCGGCTCATCGCCACGCTCCCTGGCGGGCACCGACGGCAGATCCGGCCTCTCCCGGCAACGCCGGAAGAAAAATAGGGTTCTGGGGTCCGACGGCAGGCAGCCCGGTGTTCCCTATGGGGGTGAAGTGCAGCGCCCGGGGTATCAGTCCGCGACTCCGGCTCCTGCCTGAACCTGAGCCCGGGGGCTCCCCGCGTGGCGGTACATGATCGAGAGCACCGCCGGCAGCGCGATGATCGCGCCCACGAGCGAGAACCCGATGGTGATGACCGTCACGACCCCGAAGTTGCTGATGATGTTGAACGTCGAGACGGTGAGCGCCGCAAACCCGGAGATCGTCGCCACCCCGGATACCGTGATGGCCATCCCGATCTTCTGAACGGCGGTCTGGATGGCTTCGAGGTAACCCACGCCTTTTGCAAGTTCCTCCTCGCACCGCTCCATGATCACGATGGTATACTCCGAGGCCACGCCGATGCTCATCGATCCGAGGACGGCGGTCAGCGGCGTGTAGTCGAGGCCGAGGAAGTACATGATCCCCCCGCACCAGCCTACGACGAAGGCGATCGGGACGAGCGGCGATACGGCCCCGATTCTCCGGTAGACGAGGAGCAGGAACCCGAGGATGAAGGCGAACCCGAGTACGGTCATGAACGTCTTGGAGTCGGCGATATCGTCCATGAGGGCGGTGAACATCTCTCCGCTGCCGGTGATCCTCACCGTCGCGCCCGCGGGGGGATCGTTCCAGGCTATGTCGCTCCGGATCCCCTCGATGAAAGACTTCATGGCGTTCATTTCCATCGCGACCGTCGAGAACTCGAGGGCCGCCTCCATATTCCCGTTGAGATAACTTTCCAGGGTCGATGCCGGGATCCGGGCGACGACGGCGTCAGCCTCCGCACTTGTTTCGGGCAGGACTCCGCCGTTGTAGTCCCGGATCAGGGTTGCGATGCTCGTAACCCCGGTCATCTTGTCGTTCTGTTCGACCTCATACGTCCCGAAACGGTCGATCCAGGCGAGCATCTCCGGGGAGAGGACATCGTCTGCGGTCACGATGACCGGAACGGTGCTCGTCGCTCCCATCGTCCGGGTGATCTTCTCCATGTCCTGGAGGGCGGGCATCGTGTCGGGAACGAAGGTCTTCTCGTCTGCGCTGATGGGGACCTTCTCGTCGAGGTAGTACCCGCCTGCTGCAACGATGGCGAAGACCAGGAGAACGGGAAGCGGGCGTTTTGCAACGGTATAGGCCATCTTCCCGATGAAGTGCTCATACCGGAGAACGAGAGAATGCCCGGTCCCCGGGGCGGGGTTGACCGTCTGCGTCTCGTTCTTCGGCCGGTAGTTCGTGATGAGTCCAACGACCGGGATGATGATGAGCGCCGCAACGTAACAGGAGGCCACCCCGATGGCGCAGACCTTCCCGAAGTCGGCTATCATCGGCACCGGTGTAAAAAACATCGCGATGAACCCGAGCGCCGTCGCCGTCATCGCGATCAGGATCGACGGCCCCATCTGCGTGATGGTGGTCCATACGGCCTCCGGGAGGGGGGAGTGCCGTGCCTCCTCATCGAACCGGGCCTGAAACTGGATCGCGTAGTCGATCCCGACCCCGATCAGCACCGGGAACGCCGCAATCACTACCATGCTGACCGGGATGCCGAAGATGCCCATGAACCCGAAGGTCAGGATGAGCCCGACGGCCACGACCCCGATGGGGAGGAGGCGGTAGCGGACGTGGGAGAAGAGGAGCATCACCGCGATGGTCATGAAGATCATGGCCACAAGGATCAGCGTGCCCATCTCTGCCCCCATCGCCTCGCCCATCTCCTTTGAGAACGCCGGGGTCCCCGAGACCGTGACCGAGACGCCCGGCGGGGGCTCTGATATACTGATGATGGTCTCGATGTTTTCGAGGACCTGCCCCTGGACCTGCGTAGAGACGCCCGGTTCGAGGGCAATGACGCTGATCGTCATCATGTCCGAGGGCAGCACCCGCTCGACCATCTCCGGCGGGGCCATCTCGATGATCGTGTTGATCTCCGCCATGGACGGCGGCAGGGTGCCGCCGTTCGCCTGTTTCAAAAGATCGACGACGCCGGAGACTTCGTCGACGTAACGCTCGTTCCTGAGGTCTTCCTGGAGACGGTCGATGTACCTGAGTGCATCGGGGTTCCTGACGCTGTCGGCCTCGTAGATGAGCATGATCGCGTCGGAGCCGTAGGTATCTTTGTAGTGGGCGAGGAGAGCGCCGCGGGGAGTGTCTTTGTCGATGTAGGTGTCGTCGCCGGTCTCCATCGTCACCATCGTGAGCCCGAAGAGCGCCAGGACGAAGACGGCCACGGCAACCCCGGCGACGGTCCAGGTGTGGTTGTTGATGGCGTTTGCAAGCCACTCGTAGGGGTTCTTCATGCAGGCCCCTCCGTCATGCCTGTCCCGTACTCACCGATGATAGCGAGCGTCACGGCGCGGGCGATCCCGATCTCGTCTCCGGGGGCGGTTCCGATCCCGTACTCCTCGGCGGTACGCCGGAGTTTCACGGGGTCGAGGATCCTGTAGCCGCGGCCCGCATCACCGGACTTCACCGCCGCTGCCGTCAGGACGGACGAGAGCAGGGATGCTGTGGCCTCTTCTTCCATGGCAAGACGGTGGAGCAGAGCCACGAGCCGCCGGTAATCTGCGGGCGGGAGAAACCCGGCCTCGGTCCAGACCTGGTCGGTCTCCTCAAAAACTGGTTCCTTGCAGGAACGGTTCCCGCTGGCCGGCCTCCGGCACACCGGGTCATCGGGGCCGCGACGGGACCCTGTGGTATACGTTGTTGTGCAGTTCACGTCTCTCCTCGCTATAAACGATTTATTTTATCGGAGTAGTTGTTTCGAAGGGTCAATCATGAATTTAGTGCAACTCAGGAGAGGGCTTGTCCCGCGCTACGATTCCGGGGTCGGATCCCCCGCGGAATCTTGTGGGACCAATCATCTGGCGGGGTTCGCCCGGGATCAGCGTTGAGATAGGAAGGACGTTCTGGTGCTGTGCGGGCAGCGGCCCGGCCACACCCGGGCCTGCCCCGGATACCTGTCAGGGCATGATTATGACGGATCTCCCGGTTCTGTTTCGACGGTATCCGATCTTCTCGATTCAGGTGGTATCGCTTCTGCGTGCTGTTCTCACCAGTCCTCACTGCAGGCGCTCTGACGGTGCCTCCCGGCAGGGGACGGTCGTGCGAGGAGGTTACCTCTCTCGCTGATCTATCTCTTCCCCAGCAACCTATATGTCTGTTGCAACTTAAAAGAGTTGCAATGGCGAATGCGATCATCGACGGGCTCCGTGCCCTCGGGATGAACGAGTACGAGGCGAGCGTCTACTCAACGCTTGTCGGGCTGCAGAAGGCGACCGCACGGGACATCCACGAGATGAGCAGGGTTCCCCGGGGCCGGATCTACGATATACTAAACGATCTGGCCCGGCGGGGGTTCATCGGTGTGGAAGAAGGCTCTCCGGCGTCCTACTACGTGCTCGACATCGATGTGGTCTTTGACCGGCTCAAAGACGATTACATCCGTTCTCTTGAAGAGACGCGCGAGGCATTGAAGAACCTCTCGGTCAAACCGCGCCTTTCCCCGGACTCGTTCTTCATCCTCCGGAGCGGGTGGGCCATCGAGAACCATATCTCCGCGCTCTTCCGGCGGGTGAAGAGGAGCATGGTGGTCCTCTGCTACAACCCTGAGTTCCTCCGGAGGTATTACACCATCATCAAGCCGCTGGAGCGGAAGATCGACCTCTACGTGGTCGTGCGGAAGAGGGAGGAATGTGCCGATATCAACCTCCCGATCTACGAGGCCAGGGGGACCGTGATGGAGCTCCTGAACACCCGGCCGGTGAACGAGTCGGTGATGGAGGGTCTCAGGAGGGATGAGTGCGCGATCCTGGTCGACGGCCGGGATTTTTTCGCCATCGCCACTGCGGGGTCCGGGCGGTATGCGGTGATCGGGTCGGACATGCCGATCATCGGGTATCTGCAGAAGACGATCGTCGAGCGGCTCGAGGAGGTGTGAGGGGATATCGGTCCCGCCCCTCACGAGTTCTCCGGGTTTGCGACCCTCCCTGCGAAGAGGATCGTGCCGGAGTCCTCCTCGACGATCATGAAGACGAACGGGTGGTCCGCCTGGAAGACAGGGGTGGTATCTTCGAGCGGCATACTCACCAGGTTCACGACGACCCCGGTCGCCGCCGCTGCCTCGGTCCCCTCCTCGTTCACGTCGACGAAGGCCTTATGGACGACATCGCTGACGAAGAGATCCCGCGTCCCGTCCATCCCGGAGAGGTCGGCGTCACCGGTGAAGGCCGTCGGCATCCCCATCGCCGCAAGCGCCGGGGGCAGATTGTACTCAGTTTCAAGCGTGAACTTCGGGAAGTAGACTTTGACCCTCTGCGAATCCAGCGAATTCCGGAGTTCTGCAACCATATCGGCATCGAGCCTCTCCTCGACGGCCATCAGGTTGTCGCCTTTCGGGAGGAGGACGAGCATCGAGAGCCCGGTCCCGTCGCCGTGGGTATACGGGAGTTCGAGCGCCTGGAGGGTCTCAGTCTCTGTATACCGGTAG
This sequence comes from Methanoculleus sp., assembly GCF_035363275.1. Taxonomy (NCBI): domain Archaea; kingdom Methanobacteriati; phylum Methanobacteriota; class Methanomicrobia; order Methanomicrobiales; family Methanomicrobiaceae; genus Methanoculleus; species Methanoculleus sp. The sequence goes on from NZ_DAOSET010000013.1 coordinate 36,805, forward strand.
ACCGCGTCCTCGTCCGTCCGCTGCATCATCCGGACCTGCACGGTCTCGTTCGGCCCGACCCTGAACTCCTCATCCGTCGTTTCATTCGGGTCGAACTGCTCGGCCCAGGTCCCCTTGAAGTAGATGGCGTTCGTGATCACGAGCCGGGTCAGCGCATCGATCGAGCCCGCCGGGAGGAGGTCGCGGATCTTCTCTTCGGTCTGTTCCTCCACCCACCGGTTGATGGTCGCACGCGATCCGTCGGGGTTGTTCCTGAAGTCGAGGTTCGTTACGTTCGCCCCGTACCACTGAGCGGCCGCGTCAACGTACTCCGGGAGGAACTGATAAGTCTCCTCCGCCCAGAGGGCGTTTGCGGTCCGGAGCGTGTAGTTGTCGCTCCCGCGGTTGAGGCGGGCGTCGGTCGCGGCAAATCCTTCCCGCATGAGGGTCCTGTTCGCCGGGAAGTGGAGGACCGACCGGATCTCGTCGGCGGTCGTGCCGCGGGCGCCCTCATAGGTGATCGCCAGGGCCGATGATATGCTGTAAGGCGAGAAGAAGATGTTCTTGCCGGACGAATCGGGCGAGCCCGCGAGGTGCCGGTAGAGGTCGAACGCGAACCGGTTGTTCCCCTTCGCTACGCTGCCGTTGTCGTCCGGCGGCTCCTGCCCCTCCGGTGGGGCGGAGTCCGCAGACGTTGTTCCCTGCGCATCGATGCACCCGGCAGCGATGCTGCCGAGCACGACGAGGGAAGCCAGGAGCAGTATGCCGATACTCTCTCTGTTCATGGAGTGCGATATGGCACCGGGGATAGTTATGCCTGACGTTTTTCGAAGCCTCGCCCTTCAGACCGGCATCATCACAACACGGCCCCCTTCGAGCTCCGCACGGTGCTCCGGCGTCCCGATGGGGGCGTGGCCCGGGATCGGCTTCCCTTCGGCATAGGCTATGTAGAGGGCGCTGTTGATAAGGCCGATGTGGGTGAACGCCTGGGGGAAGTTCCCCAGGAACGCTCCCGTCGCCGGGTCGAACTGCTCCGGGTAGAGCCCCACGTGGTTTGCGCGGTCGACCATCCGGCTAAAGAGCGACCGGGCCTCATCGATGCGGCCGGAGAGGGCGAGGCAGTCGATGAGCCAGAAGGTGCAGAGCCCAAACGCCCCTTCCCTGCCGGGGAGGCCGTCGTCAGCCCGGTAACGGTAGACGAGACCGTTCTCCGTCAGCCCCTCGATCGTCGCATCAATCGTCCCCTCTACCCGGTCGTCATCGAACGGGAGGAACTCCAGCAGCGGGATGCGGAGGTTCGCAGCATCGAGGTCCTTTGAGCCGTAGGACTGGACGAACGCGCCCACCTCCGCATCGTAACCCTGTTCGAGGACCTGCCGCCGGATCGCGGCGGCGTTGCGGGCCCACCGATCCCGGTCTCCCCGGAGGCCGTACCGGTCGGTGAGGTGGACCGCCCGGTCGAGGGCAACCCAGAGCATCACCTTCGAGTAGACGTAGTGGCGCGGCTCGCTGCGGATCTCCCAGATCCCGTAATCGGGCTCTTTCCAGAGGGAACACGCCTCGTCGGCGACCCTGGAGAGAAACGCCATCTCTTTCTCCGGGAGTTTGTGCCCCCGGCGGGCGAGCTCGTAGGCGGTGTTGAGGAGCTCGCCGTAGATCTCAAGTTGCAGCTGGACGGCGGCGCCGTTCCCGATCCTGACCGGGCGCGAGCCCCGGTAGCCCTCAAGGTGGAGGAGATCCTCTTCGTCGAGGTCGGTCCACCCGTGGATGCTGTACATGAGCCGGAGCCCGCGGCCTTCGCCGGCCTGCATCTCCGAGACCCGCTCCATCCAGGAGAGAAGTTCGATCGCCTCCGCCCCGTGGCCGAGGGCGATGAGCGCCTGGGCCGTCATGGCCGAGTCGCGGATCCAGGCAAAGCGGTAGTCCCAGTTCCGCACGCCCCCGATATCCTCCGGGAGCGATGTCGTCGGTGCGGCGGCGATCGCACCCGTCGCGGCGTTCGTCAGCAGTTTGAGGGCAAGTTCGGACCTGACGAGGAGCGGGAGGAGGTCGCCCGCCCACTCCCTCGCGCGGCCGGCCCCGCTCCCGTAGGCCCAGGTCCGCCAGACCTCCGCGGTCTGTTCCTCGACCGACCCCGCATCGTCGGGCCGGTAGGTCAGGTCTTCGGTCCCCCACCGGGCTATCAGGACGCGCCGGTCGCCTTCCCGCATTGGGATCTCCGCCCGGAGGGTGTGTCCGCCCTCTCCCTCCTCGACCTTCCCGGCCTCCTCGATACCGAAGAGCGTCATGTCGTCTCTCCCGTCGGTTGCAAACCAGCCGCCGGGGATCCGCGAGATGCCGGTCGTCCCCCGGGCATAGTCGAACCGGGGCGACCACTCCACCGCCGCCTCCACGCTTCCGCCGGCGCACTCAAGGATGCGGTAGAGTTCGGGCGGGGCGAACGAACCTGCCCGCCCCTCGATATCCCCGAAGAGCGGCATCAGGTCGGTCACGACGAGCTTCCCCGTTTCACCGGAGAACTCCGTCCTGAGGATGTTGGTCTCCCCGGCATACCGCTGCCGCCCGCTCCCGGTCCCCGGGACCGATACCCTGAACCTGCCGCCCCGCCGGGCGTCGAGCAGGGCGGCAAAGACGCTTGTCCGGTCGAGGTAGGGGTAACAGCACCAGTCGATCGAGCCGTCGGTCCCGACGAGCGCCGCTGTCCTGAGGTTGCCGATGACGGCGTAGTCGCCGATGGGTTTGTAGTCTCCCATGCGGTCACCCGGAGAGCGCGGGGAGAACCTCGCGCCCGAAGTCCTCGATGAACTCAACCTGGCTCCGGTTCACGTTGTGGAGGTAGAGATGCGTAAAGCCGAGATCGATATCGGTCCTGAGCCACCGGATGTGCTTCTCCAGGTCCGCGGAGACGCGGATCTTCTCAAAGACCTTTGCCGGATCGGCAAACTCCCCGATAGCCGCAAACTGCTCCGGCGTCCGGAGGGTCTCGAGCACCGTCGCCGGGAAGACGTTCGCCCGCCACTGGTCCCACGCGCCGTTCCGGGCCTCCCCGTCGTCTCGCGCGTAGGAGAGGTCCACCTTGAGGTGCATCGGTTTCCCCTCCCCGCCGCCGCGCCGGAACGCGTTGACGACCTCCGCAAGTTCGTCTTCCGGCATCGCGACGGTGATGAGGCCGTCTGCCCACCCGCCGACCCATGCCGCGGTCGCGGGCGTCAGGGCGGCGCCGACGAGGAGCGGCGGCTCTGCCGGCCGGGTGTGGAGGCGGGCGTTGACGGTGCGGGCCGGGGTATCGGCGGTGACCGTCTCCCCCGCCCAGAGCCGCCGCATGAGGGTGGCGGCCGCGAGGAGCCGGGCGTTCCTCGCCCCTTTCTCCGGCCAGACCTCTCCGGTGATGCTCTCGTTGAGGGCCTGGCCGCTCCCGACGGCGATCCAGAACCGGCCGCGAAACATCTCGGCGAGCGTCGCCGCCGCCTGGGCGATGATCGCCGGGTGGTAGCGGTAACCCGGCGCACAGACGACCCCGGCCGGAAGCGAGGTCGCCTGGAGAGCGGCGCCGAGCCACGACCACGCGAACCCGCTCTCTCCCTGGGCAGGGGTCCAGGGGTTGAAGTGGTCCGAAGAGAGGAGCGCCCGAAACCCGGCGTCTTCTGCCTTCTGTGCGAGAGAAAGAAGCATGCCCGGGGGGAACTGCTCGTGGGATGCGTGGTATCCGATCGTCACGTTCTGTCTCATGTGCGCCTCCTGTCGGCCGTAGACTGCGCACCCGGGTATAAAAAGGGGGTGCCCGGCCGTGTTCGGGGTTCAGGCGAGGAACTCGGTTGCGATGTAGTATACCGAGAACGCCGCAAAGAAGATCCCGACGGCGATCGTCAGGATCACGATGGGGAGGGACGGCCGGAACTCGACCGGGAGCGTTCGCCGGTTCAGGTAGACCGTCATGAAGGCGACGACCGGGATCTGGATCGCCTCGACGATCCCCGCGATGGCGAGGGCGGTCACCGGTTCGAGCTGGACGAGGATGAAGATGAACGGCACGACGCCCATCAGACCGAGCAGGTAGACGTAGCGGTAGAACCGCATCGAGACCCACCGCCCCGTCGCTCTTGCCTGGCGGGCGATGAAGATCGAGCCCTGGCCAAGCATCCGGGTCCAGCCGTCGAGGTTGGCGACGAGGGTGCTCCAGAAGGCGAAGAACGCGGCCAGGATCATCAGCCAGGTTCCCGGCGCTCCCCAGACGTCGCCGAGGAGGACCGAGAGGACCGCGGTCACTTCCGGGCCCTCGGGGAGGAGGCCCTGCGGCCGGAGGAGCTCCGCACCCAGGATGAGGAGGGCGACGAGCAGGAGGAGGACGATGCCGGCCGCGATGACCGTGGATACGGTCATCAGCCTGAGCCAGTCCTGCATATGCTCCTTCTCGCTCCGGGAGAGGTGTGCGATCTCCGGCAGCCCTTCCTCCTCGATGACCCTCTCCTCCCCGCCTCGCCGGTGCACGGTGTAGTAGGCGGCGCCGTAGCCCCGGGCCGTGAGCCAGTAGGAGTACCATATGAGGCCCGCGGCCCCGGACATCACGAACCCGAGCCAGGGGAGGAGTTCGGCGTAGACGACGTCTTCGGGGAGGGCCGGGACGAGGCCGGCAGCGAGCGGGGCGATGCCGGGGAAGACGAAGCCCGCGGTCGTTACCAGGGCGACGATGATCGCGAGCGCCATGACGATCGACGTCAGTTCCACGCCCCGGTACCTGCCGAAGAAGACGAGGGCGAGCGAGACTAAGAGGACGATGGCCGCCCAGAGCGTGAAGCTCCCCGGAAGGGCGAGAATGACGGCCGAACCGGCCGCCCCCGCCATCCCGGTGATGGTGGTGACCGCAACGAGGAACTGGGGGAGCACGATGAGCCAGATCCCCCAGTTCGCCGGTCCGGGGAGGTTCCTGATCCCCTGGAGGAGCGATCCCCCCGTCACGACCGCGTAGCGCCCGATCTCGATGGAGAGCACGGTCTTTAAGAATATCGCAAGGATGAGCGTCCAGAGGACGGAGTAGCCGTAGAGCGAGGCTATCCGGGGGGTGAAGAGGAGTTCGCCGGTCGCGATGGCCGAGATCATCCATATGATCGCCGGCCCCATCCATCCGAGGATCTCCCGTCCGCGGGGAGCCGGGGGGACGACGGTATGGTCTTCGTCTGCCATGTGGTGTCAGCCTCCCTGACCGGGGTGAGCGGTCATGGGTATGCATAAGTCTTCCTGCCGGTGATCGTTGTGGGGTCCCCGGGCGGAGAAAAAGAGGGGGGCACAGCCTCCGCCGGCGGCTGCCTGCCGGGGGAGATGAGCATGATGCCGTTCGCCGTGCTCGGTGTCGATGCTCCTCCTGGGGCAGGATTGCGAAGGGAGGCCCGGTGGCCTGACCCCGGAACGCCGGCGAAGTGCTGCACCGGAACACCTATGAGCATGTCCGGGGAACAGCCCCGGGACTGCTTATGGTCCTGAGAGTGTTATGGCGCAGCCGTTTCCGGTGTGATGCTCCATGGTAGTGATGCCCGATACCCTCGTTGCGCTCCTCAAAGACTGGCATTCGGTCCCCGTCGCGACCACCGGGGCCGACGGGATGCCCAATGTCGCGGCGAAGTCGGTCATGGTCAGGGATCCCGAGACCATCGTCTGGGGCGAGCTCTATTTCATGCAGACCTACGAGAACCTCATGCGGCACCCGGTCGCGCTCTGTGTCTGGGAACGGACCCCGCCGTTCACCGCGTACCAGGTGAAGGGGAGGGTGGTGATCCACAGGGACGACGAGGTGACGGCGGCGCTTGACAGGAAGGTCTGGGCCGGACACCCTGAGGAGTTCGCGACTCGCACAGAGGGGATGGCAGCGGTCGTCCTCACGGTCGAGGAGATCTACGACCAGACTCCCCGGCTTGAGGCAGCAGGAAAGCGGATCGCATAAGTCTTATGGGTGAGTTTGACGAGTCGGAACGACTACGATCCCCGGGTTGGTGCCGTGAACGCTTCTCCCGTGCAGGTGAGGTCAGAAAGAGGCTATTGAACTATCCGGGAAGAGAATCAGAACAGAAATAATAAGGCCAGGGCCGAGATTCGAACCCGGGTCGAGGGATCCACAGTCCCTTAGGATGACCGACTACCCCACCCTGGCAAGGTACTCATTATAGTTGGTAGTCGGATTTGATTAAGGTATCTCTTCACTGTGCCTGCATCACACGCTGTTCCGGGGGTCACGGACACACGACCGGTCGCAGGGTGCGATGGACCGAACGTCCGGAGCTTGAGAAGCCATCAGGCTTCGGGGCAGGAGTTTGAGCACCCCTGGGTGCGAAGTGCGACGGTTTGTTTGAACCGGAGTTTGAGCACCCTTGGGTGCGAACGTTCGGAGCATGAGAAGACTGAAGATCTTCGAGCGATGAGGTGAATTATTAATAGACTCCATGTTCTATAACGTACCAGTGTTCCGGGCGCCGAGCGAAGCCCCGGGGGTAGGGGAATCGCCCAGACTCTGGCGTGATTAGGAAAAAATGGCCAATATTCCTGTTTTTTTGGGTTTATTCGTCCAGACTTCATATACCGGAAGGTGATTATTATGGCAAAGCAACCAACGATCAGGACCCCCATTGTCTGCGTGATGGGCCACGTAGACCACGGCAAGACGTCGCTCCTGGACAGGATCCGGGGCTCGTCCGTGGTATCGACCGAAGAGGGCGCGATCACGCAGCACATCGGCGCCACGCTCGTCCCCATCGATGCGATCACCCGCATGGGCGGAGCCTTAAGCAAGGTCAGCGTCAACGTCCCCGGCCTCCTCTTCATCGACACCCCCGGGCACCATGCCTTCACCACCCTCCGTGCGCGCGGCGGGGCGCTCGCCGACATGGCGATCGTCGTCGTGGACATCAACGAGGGCTTCCGTCCTCAGACGATCGAAGCCCTCCAGATCCTGCGCAACTACAAGACACCGTTCGTCATCGCGGCGAACAAAGTCGACCGCATCCACGGCTGGCGTGTCCAGGGGGGCCAGCCGTTCATGAAGACGTTTGCGCAGCAGAACGAGCGTGTCCAGGGCACACTCGAGACGAAGGTCTACGAACTCGTCGGGAAACTCTCCGATCTCGGGTTCAACTCCGAACGGTTCGACCGGGTCTCGGACTTTGCACGGAACATCTGCATCGTCCCCACAAGCGCTCTCACCGGCGAAGGCATCCCCGACATCCTTATGGTACTGATCGGGCTTGCCCAGCGTTACATGACCGAGAGCCTCAGGGTCAGCGCCGACGGCCCCGGTGCCGGCACCGTCCTTGAGGTGAAAGAGGAGCGGGGACTCGGGATGACGCTCGACGTCATCCTCTACGACGGCACTCTCAAGGTCGGGGACGAGATCGTCGTCGCGGGCAACGACCAGATCATCGAGACGAAGGTGCGTTCCCTCCTACAGCCCCGGCCGATGAAGGAGATCCTGATCGAGGAGCGGTTCGAGCGGGTCAAGTCGATCACCGCCGCCGCCGGGATCAAGGTCGCCGCCCCGAAACTCGACGGCGTCATCGCGGGTTCCCCCCTCCGGGCCATCCGGGGGGCCAATCGGGACGAGATGATCGAGATGGTCCGGCACGAGGTCCAGGACATCCAGGTGAACCTCGCCGATGTCGGGGTCATCATCCGGGCGGATACCATCGGCGCTCTCGAAGCGCTCTCAAAAGAACTCGAAAGCCACCAGATCCAGGTGATGCGGGCCACCGTCGGGCCGGTCACCCGCCACGACGTCATCGAGGCGGGAACGATCAAAGACCCTCTCTACAGTGCGATCATCGCCTTCAACACCCCGGTCCTGCCGGACGCGGTCGACACCCTGGAGGACGCCTTGATGTCCCATGTCCACGTATTCGAGGGCGGGGTCATCTACCAGCTCATCGACGACTACATCGAGTGGCGCGAGGAAAAGAAGCAGGAACTCGAGCGGCAGCAGTTCGAGAAACTGGTGATGCCCGCCAAGATCCGGATCCTCCCGAACTGCGTCTTCCGGCAGAGCAACCCCGCGGTGGTCGGCGTCCGGGTCCTTGGCGGGAAACTCCAGAGCGGTGTCGACCTGGCCCTCCCGAACGGCAAAAAAGTGGGCCGCATCAAGCAGATCCAGGCGAAGAACGAGACGGTCCAGGAAGCGGAGGCGGGCAAAGAGGTCGCGATCTCGATCGAGGGCCCTACCGTCGGCCGCCAGATCAACGTCGATGACGACCTCTACGTGGACATACCCGAGCGGCACGTCAAGATCATCGAGCGGGAGATGCTCGACCACTTAAGCTCGAGCCTGCGGGAGACACTCGAAGAGTTCACCATCCTCAGGCGCCGGGAAGATCCCTTCTGGGGGAAGTGAACCGCTCCGCCCCCATGCGGCCCCCCTCCCCCGGCCGGGATCTCCGATCAACCTCGTGAAGGTAGAATATTAATATCATATTCTCAAATTGTATAGGTACTTTCGAAGGAGTCGAAAACAATGGCAGATTTCAAAATTATCCTATCAGACCCGGAGACCGGGCATGCATACAAGATCGATGCGACCGGCCCCGCAGCAGGAGCACTCATCGGCAAGCGCATCGGTGACGAGATCGACGGGGGCATCTTCGGCCTTGCAGGCTACATGATCCAGATCACCGGCGGCACAGACAAGACCGGCATTCCCGCGCGCCGCGACCTTCCCGGGCCGGCACGGAGAAGACTCCTCCTCTCCAAGGGTGTCGGGTTCCACCCGGTTATGGACGGGGAGCGCCGCAGGAAGTCGGTGCGTGGAAACGAGATCAGCACCGACTTCGTCCAGATCAATGCCGCCGTAAAGCAGAGCGGCGCAAAACCATTAGCCGAATACTTCAGCCAGCCCGAGGCGGCGGCTGAATAATCAGCGCCTCTTTTTTTAGAATTGTTCTGTCCCCGGAGTGGAGGCTCTCTCCCGGGTTGCCGCATCCCGTACCCACGGTGCGCGAATCCTTTCCCCGCTCCTTGCGAATAACCGCGGGCAACCGGTACATCGCCCCGTAGTGGGGGCGCGGATGGCGCCAGGAGCCCGGACGCCATCCGTCCGGCACCTACCTCAACTTTGCAACCGACTTCTCCAGGGCGGGCAGTTTGTCCTCGAATGCCACCCCATACTTCTTCGCGAGGATGACCGCCGCCGCCTCCGCCCGGAGGTTGCCGTCGAAGTGGTCGGCCACGACCCGGTGGAGCTCCGCGAAGACCTCCTGCGGCGGCTTTCCCGTCGTGGCGGCGACCCGCCCGATCAGGTCCTCGTAGGGGCTCTCGGCAGCGAGAACCTCGGAGGTGGGCTTGAACCCGAGCGGTATCGAGACCTCCGCGACATCGAAGAGCGGCCGGATGGTCCCCCCGTCCACCTCGACGAGCCCCTCCGCCGTCGCCCGCTCCAGGAGCTGGTTCGCCTGCTCCTTGTTCATCCACTTCCGGTCGATGGCGATATAGAAGACGAACTCGCTTCGCTGAAGCCGCTCTTTGCGCATGTGCTTGAACGGTGCAGCAACCGCAATCCTGACGCTCACTCGCAGGCACCCTTGAGAAGTCGTCGCAGGTCCATCGCATCCAGGTCGCCGAGGCGGCCGTCCTTGGCCACGTAACATTCCGTCACCGGACCCCTGTCGACGATACGGAGGAAAAAGACATTCTCCGAGACCGGCAGCCTTTTTTCAGGCGTAAGAAGCGTTCTCTGCAGATCGACCCGGAAGTCTGCCGTCTCGCTGACCTTCTCGGAGAACGGTTTGAGGGCGTCGAGGTCCAGGAACTGCGTCCGCCCGTCCGCGACCTGGAAGAGGATCCGTTCCTTGACGAGACCGTCAACTCCCCGCACGGTCGTATGAGTGTCGTGCATCCGGGCTATACAGGCGAGGACGTCCTGGAACGGCCGGACGAGCTCGAAATCGAGGTCGATGGACTGGGGAAAGCGATGATATATCCTGCGCATCACTAGAACTGAGGTCTGCGGAACGTAAAAAGGATATGATCCCGTCGCGGCACAAAGGTTTTTGGCATACTCCCGCCCCCTGCATCCGTATGACGGACCACCTTACCCTCCTGCAGATGAACGACTCACACGGGTATCTGGATCTGCACCCGGAACTCTTCTATGCCGCGGGCCTGCCGGAGTACCGGATGGCGGGCGGCTATGCCCGGATAGCCGCACTCTTCGAGGAGATCCGCGATGCGCGGCGGGAGCAGGTGTTCGCGTTTGACTGCGGCGACACCATTCACGGGACCTACCCTGCCGTTCGGTCGAAGGGCGAGGCGCTCGTCCCGGTGCTGAACGCCCTCCGCCTCGATGCCATGACCGCCCACTGGGAGTTCGCCTACGGCCCGGAGCAGTTCAGGAGGATTACCCGCGCCCTCGACTACCCGATGCTCGCCGTCAACTGCTACGACGATGCGACCGGCGACCTCGTCTTCCCGCCGTATACGGTCTGCGAGACCGATGGCCTCGCGGTGGGCGTCATCGGGATCGCCGCCACCATCGTCGACAAGGTGATGCCGGAGTCCTTCTCGAAAGGAATCCACTTCACCCTGGGGAATGAGGAACTCCCGGGGCAGATCGCTCATCTTCGCGACGAGGAAGGGGTGGACCTCGTCGTGGTGGTCTCTCACCTCGGTTTCCCGCAGGAGGTGAAACTTGCCGGGGAAGTGGACGGGATTGACGTCCTCCTCTCCGGGCACACCCACAACCGCCTCTTCGAGCCCGCGGTCGTCAACGACACGATCCTCATCCAGTCCGGCTGCCACGGCTCTTTCCTCGGCCGGCTCGATCTGACGGTCGAGAACCGGCGGGTGAAGCGTTACTCCCACGAACTGATCATCGTCGGGGAGGAGATCCGGCCTGATCCGGAAGTCGTCGACCTGGTCGCGGGAGCCGTGGACCCGCACCGCGAGCGTCTCTCGCGGGTCGTCGGGGAGACCCGGACCGCCCTCAACCGGAATTCGGTCCTTGAAGCCACGATGGACAACCTCCTCCTGCAGGCGATCTGTGACGCCACGGGCACCCAGATGGCCTTCTCGAACGGCTGGCGTTACGGTGCCCCGGTGCCGCCGGGCCCGGTGACGGCAAACGATCTCTGGAACATCATCCCGGTCAATCCCCCGGTCTCGACGGTCGAGGTCACGGGACAGGAACTCCGGGCGATGATGGAGGAGAACCTGGAGCGGACCTTTGCGCGCGATCCCTACCAGCAGATGGGGGGGTACGTGAAGCGGTGTATGGGGGTCAAACTCTACTGCAAGCTTGAGAACCCACCCGGTCTCCGGATCCAGGAGTTCTTTGCGGGCGGTCGGAGGCTCGACCCGGACGCCGTCTACCGGGCTGCGTTTGTCACCGGGCAGGGCGTGCCGGCGAAGTACGGGAAGAACCGGGAGAACCTTGATATCCGGGCAATCGAGGCGCTCGAACGTTACCTCTCACGTGGCCCCGCGAGCGCAGAACTTCGCGGGAGCGTGATGGCGATATGACGCCGCCGAAGGTCGTCGTCTCGACGAGCACGAGAAGGTGCCTCTTGTCTGAGAGAATGTACAGAACCTCATCGGCGACCTTGAGGGTGTCGAGGTCGAGGTGGTCACCCATGCCGGCGGGGTGGAGGGGCTCCGCACCGGCACCTCTCATACGGCGCTCCTGGAAGAGTTCGCGGAGAGCGGTGTCCGGTTCGTGGTCTGTGAGAATACCCTCCACTCCCGGAACATCCCGCGCAGCGATTTTCCCGGGTACATCGGGACCGTCCCGTCCGCGATCGTGGAGCTGATTGTCAGGCAGGCCGAAGGCTGGTGTTACCTCAAGCCGTGAAAAAAAGAGTATTATGCGATCAGGACAGCGTTGACGACGCCGTCCTGGCCGGGTCTGCTGACGATGCGCGCGCGGCCCATCTCGGTCCTGATGATGGCGCCCTTGGTCAGGAGGTTCCGCCGGACGTAGTTGGGGTTCGCGCTGTTCGCCTCGACCGTCTCGATCTTTACTTTCTGGGTCGTGCCCTTCGCAGGGTCTGCGACCGTCGCGTAGTCGAGCCGGAGTGCCCGGACCTTCAGGTTGCCCCCGTAGGAGCGGACAACTTTCTTACGTTCTTCACCGATGTGCGTCTCTGCCGGAGCTCTTCCGATCTCCGACCGCATCTTGCCCCGGGAGGTGTGGTAGCGCCCACCCGACGGCTTCCGTACTGATCTTCCTTGCCACTGCATGTGACCACCGTAATATACTCTGTAGAGGACGCGATATCCCAGGGGATAGCAATCTCTCGTTAAAGTGCTATAACTATTCGAGACCGGGATATTTAACCCTGCTGATCACGCGAGGATCGCATCGAGCAGTGCCTCGAGCCCCTCACCGGTCTTCATGTTCGTCTTAAAGACCTGCATCTCCGGGTTGTAGCGGTGCATATCCCGCTCCATCCTGTCGAGGTCGGCACCGACGAACCCGGCGAGATCGATCTTGTTAATGACGCCGATGGTGCTGCCGCGAAACATCATCGGGTGCTTGTTCACCACGTCGTCTCCTTCGGTGGAACTGACGATGACGATCCGCTTCTCGGCGCCCAGCCGGAAGTCGGTCGGGCAGACCATGTTGCCGACGTTCTCGATGAAGAGAACGTCGATCTCGTCGAGCGGCAGGTGCTCGATGGCGTGCTCGACGAGGTGGGCGTCGAGGTGGCATTCCTTCCCGGTGTTCGCATTGTAGGCCGGAACCCCTGCAGCGACGATCCGCTGGAAGTCGTCGTCGCCGTAGACGTCCCCGGCGATGGCGCCGGCGCGAAGCCCCCGCTCCCTGATCCTTGGTGCGAGCCGCTCGATCAGGGCGGTCTTTCCGGACCCGATAGCGCCGAGGAGGTCGAACGCCCGGATGCCATGAGCCTTGAGGTGGTCCGCGTTGGCGTCTGCTATGCGGTTGTTGACGTCGTAAATGTCCTTCTCCACATGGACGTCGATATGGTGCATGGTACGTAATGTGATCATGATCTGTTTATAGGTTAACACTCAAACCCTACGGCAATGAGCGCAGAACGCATCCTGTACCCCTGTTACTTCAACACCGCGTTAAAGCGGCGTGAGGGACGCCGCGTCGCGAAGAATCTCGGCGCAAAGTCCGCGGATATCGCCGCCATCGAGGCGGTCCTGCGGAAGATGAAGGTCCCGCACCGGGTAGAGGAGCACCACCATCCCGCCCGGTGGGCCGAGCGCGAGGGCCGGATCGTGGCGGAGTGGGAAGGGAGCAAGGAAGACCTGATCCGGAAGGTTGCCGGTGGTCTTTCCGGCCGGAAGTGACCGGGATGTATGACCTGCACACCCACACCATCTTCTCCGACGGTGAACTCCTCCCGACCGAACTCGTGCGCCGGGCTGCCGTGCTCGGCTACGATACCCTCGCCATCACCGACCACGCGGATGCCTCGAACCTCGCGCACCTGGTTGAGGCGGTCGCCGAAGTCCGGGATTCGGCGCGATATTACGGCGTTGAACTGCTTGTCGGGGTGGAGCTCACCCACGTCCCGCCCTCCCTGATCCCGGCGCTTGCGCGCGATGCAAAACGGCGCGGTGCCGATATCGTCGTGGTCCACGGCGAGACGGTGATGGAGCCCGTCGCCCCGGGGACGAACCGCGCTGCCTGCACGTGCGAGTACGTGGACGTCCTCGGCCACCCCGGGCTCATAACGATTGAGGATGCCCGCGCAGCCGCAGAGCATGGGATAGCACTTGAGATCACCTCCCGCGCGGGGCATAACCGGACCAACGGCCATGTGGTGCGGACGGCGCGGGAGGCCGGTTGTCCTCTCACGGTCGATTCCGATACGCATGTGCCGTCCGATCTGATGTCGACGGAGGCGCGTTGGACTGTTGCGCTCGGCGCAGGGCTGACGGAGGCGGAATCCCGGGAGATTCTTTCCCCGGATATAAAACGGCTTCTCCAGAAAGAAGATGGGGTATTTATAATTTAGCAAAACGATTTTATACTCCAGGGGTCAATATATATATGTTACTAAATACTTCCAACTATAGTATCCCCTAGAGGTTGCAGTTTGCGGTTAATCGGACGTTCTGTAAGTGTTTGTGGTAATCGCTTGTTAATCTTGCGATGTGATGCTGCACAGTTGCCACGCCTCTACGGTGAGGCTGTGGATCGCCGGTTAAAACCCGTAGGGAAGGTAGTTGATATCTTTGGGAATATATCATCTCCCTATGCCGTAGTCCTCTGCTACAGTGGCTGTTCGGTGCAGGTTGGCGAGAAAATCTTTGCAAAATAGGTGTAAATTCGATGGCAGAAGTAGAAAAACTTAAGCAGCTGCAGTTGCAGCGCGAGGCCCTGAAGAAGAGGGGGGAGCAGAAGGTCAAGGAGACGGAGAAGAAGCGCACCGAGGAGAGCGTCCAGTCCGTCTGCCCCGAGTGCGGGAGCCGCCAGCTCGTCCACGACTACGAGCGTGCCGAGCTCGTCTGCCAGAACTGCGGTCTCGTCCTTGACGAGGAGTTCATCGATCGCGGCCCCGAGTGGCGTGCCTTCGACCATGACCAGCGGATGAAGCGGTCCCGTGTCGGCGCACCGATGACCTTCACGATCCACGACAAGGGTCTCTCGACGATGATCGACTGGAGGAACCGTGACTCCTACGGTCGTGCGATCTCGAGCAAGAACCGTGCCCAGCTCTACCGGCTCCGGAAGTGGCAGCGGCGTATCCGGGTCTCGAACGCGACCGAGCGGAACCTGGCGTTCGCGCTCTCGGAACTGGACCGGATGGCGTCCGCGCTCGGCCTGCCCCGGAACGTGCGCGAGACCGCGGCGGTGGTCTACCGTGACGCTGTGGACAAGAACCTGATCCGCGGCCGGAGTATCGAAGGGGTTGCGGCGGCCGCGCTGTATGCGGCATGCCGGCAGTGCAGCGTGCCCCGGACGCTCGATGAGATCGCCGAAGTCTCCCGGGTATCGAGGAAGGAGATCGGGCGCACCTACCGGTTCATCTCGCGCGAGCTTGGATTGAAGCTCCTGCCGACGTCCCCGATCGATTACGTACCGCGCTTCTGCTCGGGCCTGAACCTGAAGGGTGAGGTCCAGAGCCGGGCGGTCGAGATCCTCCGGCAGGCCGGAGAACGCGAACTTACGAGCGGCAGAGGGCCAACGGGCGTCGCTGCTGCCGCCATTTACATCTCCTCGATCCTCGGCGGAGAGCGGCGCACCCAGCGCGAAGTTGCCGAGGTTGCGGGCGTGACCGAGGTCACGATCAGGAACAGATATAAGGAACTGGCAGAAAAATTAGATATCGAGATCATACTCTGATCTCCTATCTTTGGGCTCGTAGATCAGGGGTAGATCGCTACGTTCGCAACGTAGAGGCCGCGGGTTCAAATCCCGCCGGGTCCACTCTTCTTGTTTTCCGTTGAACTTTTCCCGCTACGTTTTTCTTGAGTTCATAGGCGACCGCAGGTCGCCGGGGGTGTCGAGAGGGGCG
>NZ_DAOSET010000014.1:0-51359 GCF_035363275.1 Methanoculleus sp.
TTCTTCCCGAACGCCTCGGCGAGTTCCCCGATCTCCGAGCGCTGCATCAGCCGGATCTCAAGCCCGATCTTATCGAGTGTTGTCGCGACGTTTGCGAGGAACATGAAGTACTCCGCGTAGCGGTCCCGCGATACGATCTGGTTTGAGACGTCCACGGACCGGATCCCGAGAAACTCCATCATCGTCGCCTGGATTTCGATGCCGTTATCCCCGAGCGCTGCCTGGGTCCCCACCGCTCCCGTGAGCTGCCCGACGACGACCCGTGAGCGCATCTGGCGGAGCCGCTCGATGTGGCGGGAGACTTCGCTCGCCCAGATCGCGAACCGGAGGCCGTAAGTGGTCGGGACGCCGATCTGCCCGTGAGTGCGGCCGGCACAGACCAGGGTCTTCGTCTCGGCGCTCCGGGTGAGGAGCACGCAGAGGAGTTTGCCCAGTTTCTCCTCGATGAGCGCGAGGCTGTCGCGGAGCTGCAGGGCCGTCGCGGTATCCAGGATATCGTTTGAGGTCGCGCCATAGTGGATCCATCTGCCCGCGTCGCCGCAGACCTCGGTGACGGCCTTGACGATCGCCATCATGTCGTGGTTGATCTCGGCCTCGATCTCCTTCGCCCGCTCAAGGCGTGCCTTCGGTGCAGAAGCCGCGATAGTCTCCGCATCCTCGCGGGGGATCATCCCGTGCGCCGCCTCGGCACGGGCCAGCGCCACTTCGGCCATGACGATCGCCCGGAAGCGGTTCTCCTCGTTCCAGACGGCACGCATCTCCGGGGTGCCGTACCGGTAGTCGATGGGATGGATTGCCATAGTAGAGAAGTGTTGGCATTCTCGCTACAAAAAAGGGTTGCCGGAAGGCTGCTCTCCACTCCCCGGGAAGCAGACTGTCGCCCCGGTTCTATCGCTATGGAGGCCTATTCCGTAGCGATAGTGGGAGTTGTCCGGTGGAGAGTCTCCGGACCGCCGGCAATGGGGGGCTCTCCCGGAAGCCCGAAAGATACTAGTCACGATCTCCCTAATGATCTTGTCGGGAGATCTCCCGACCGACAACCGATCCCGGTGAACTCCGTGAGGTCCGGAGGATAGCATTCATGAGCGAGTATCAGGATATATTCGGTAGAATTGTCAGCCTTCTTGAGAAGCGATCGCCGCAGGGCCTCTCCATCTCCGCAATCTCCCGCGAACTCGGGATGAACCGGGCTACCGTCGCCAAGTACCTCGAGATGCTCCAGTCGAGCGGGGACGTGAGCATGCAGCGGTTCGGAAGATCGAAGCTGTACACCCCGGCGCAGCGGGTCCCGCTCTCGGAACTCTTTGACCGCCTCTCAAACGCGATCGTCATCCTGGACGCCGAC
The DNA here is from genome assembly GCF_035363275.1 of Methanoculleus sp. Taxonomy (NCBI): domain Archaea; kingdom Methanobacteriati; phylum Methanobacteriota; class Methanomicrobia; order Methanomicrobiales; family Methanomicrobiaceae; genus Methanoculleus; species Methanoculleus sp. The sequence goes on from NZ_DAOSET010000014.1 coordinate 1,346, forward strand.
CTCCAGATCCTCATGGTGAATACGAGTTTCATCAGGACTCTCGGCATCCACCGCGGGAGAAACATCCTCGGCGCCTCCCTCTTCGACCTGAACCTCCGTATCTTCTCGGACCCGACCATCATGCGGAATATCGAGAGGGTCCGGCAGTCCGGCACCTACCTCTCCGAGATGCAGTACATCGAGGACAGCACGAACCACATCTATCACATCGAGTTTGCCCCGACGGTCTCCCATGTGGGGAAGCCGGGGATCCTGATCAGCCTGCAGGATATCACGGCGTGGAAGAACACCGAAGCCGCCCTGAAGTACTCGGAGAAGATGATCCGGACGATCTTCGAGAGGGTTCCCAGCGGGATCATCCTTTTTACGGCCGATGGGACCGTTCTCAACGCAAATCGTGCGTCCCTGGGGATCCTCGGCCTGAACGGGGTTCAGGAACTGGCGGAAGGAAATATCTTCGATATCTCCTGCTATAAAGGGAAGATCCTCGAGTTGATCCGGCAGGGAAAAGTCGCCGAGACGGAACTCGCCTGCGATTTCGACCGCCTGAAACGGGATCAGCGGATTCCGAGCACCCGGTCGGGCGTCGCTTACTTCGACGTGGTCTTCACCCCGATCACTCCAGACGGCGGGGTGACCTCACACGAGTTCGCCATCCTCTTCAGGGATATCACCACTGAGCGGCTGGCCCGGAAGGAGCTGGCCTTCAAGGAGACGCGCTACCGGTCGTTCTTCGAGAAGGCCTGCAACGGCGTCCTGATCTACGAGCCGATTGAGGGAGGAAACGAGTACATCATCAAAGACGTTAACGGGGTAACAGCAGCCCTCCTGCGGATGAACAAAGAAGACCTCGTCGGGAGGAAACTCTTCGAGGAATTCCCCGATCTCCCGAACCCGTACGTGCACGATCTCCTGTATCGCGTTCTGACCACCGAAAAGCCGGAGTTTGTTACACCGCTCAAATACCGGAACCGCGAGGACTTTCCCTGGATCTCCCATTATGTCTTCAAACTACCTTCCGGAGAGATCGCGTCTTTTATGATCGACGTATCGGATGCTGTCCGTAAGGAGGCTGAAGCGCCGTTCCAGGCGTGCAATGCTCGTGTAACGCGAGAGAATGACTTTTCTGGAATTAGTATATAAAACATTCTCTTATTGTTGAACACAGCCCCCCTCCTGCCCTCCGGGTGTAACCCCCCGCTCCCCGCGTGTCCTGGGGATTGTCGGGCTATTCGTGCTGGAATCCCAACGATTCTCCTGATAATTTGACGATCCCCCGGTGGTATGATCCAAGATGAATCGCGGGGCAGGCCAATATCTCCGATCGCCGTCCGGGCATTGTTGAACATTAAACGATATCTATATAGTCAGTCGCAAACATTATTCTTTCTGCGGAGAACTAGTCCGCACACCACAACAGGATCGGAAGAGAACCTTCAATGGGGTAGGATGGCCGTGATCCACCACAGATAAGTGGGATTAGATGTGTGGACCTCAGCTGCCGTACCAGTGCTCTCGTTGGAACTGGTAGCGTATCAAGATTTGGGTAGGCCTGCCCCTGGATAGGTGACTTTGCCGATCATCAGGAGACCAGTACCATGAAGACACAGATGGGTTACTTTGCATCTATTGAGCAGTACCGCCCCATGGATGCGCTTGAACAGGCAGTCAGAGCAGAAAATGTCGGTTTCGATTCTATCTGGGTAGACGACCACTTCCACCCCTGGTATCACACCAATGCACAGACGGGGCAGGCCTGGGCCTGGATGGGTGCAGCACTCCAGGCCACCAAGAAGGCGTTCTTCTCGACGTGCATCACCTGCCCGATCATGCGGTACAACCCGGGAGTCGTCGCACAGACGTTCGCCACCCTCCGGCAGATGTACCCCGGTCGTGTGGGCATTGCCGTGGGCGCCGGCGAGGCGTTGAACGAGGTGCCGGTCACCGGCGAGTGGCCGAGCGTACCGGTGCGGCAGGACATGACCGTCGAGGCCGTCGAAGTGATGCAGAAACTCTGGGAGAGCAAGGAGCCCGTCTCCTTCAAGGGCAAGTATTACACCTTCGACAAGGCGTTTCTGTACACCAAGCCCGACGACAAGGTTCCGCTCTACTTCAGCGGAATGGGTCCGAAGGGAGCACAGCTGGCAGGGAAGCACGCCGACCACCTCATGACGGTGTCTGCGCCGCCCTCCGTGCTGAAGAATGTCACCATCCCGAACTTCGAGAAAGGCGCCCGCGAGGCCGGGAAGGACCCGAGCAAGATGGAGCACGCCATGCTCGTCTGGTACTCGGTCGACGCCGACTATGACAAAGCCATTGAGGCACTGCGCTTCTGGGCCGGCTGCCTGGTTCCCGCCATGTTCAAATACAAGGTCTCCGATGCAAAGGAGGTCGAACTCCATGCAAACCTTGTCGGACATGACATGATGAAGGACAACTTCATGGTCGCAACCGACGCCGAAGGGATGATCAAGGAGATCGAGCGGTTCAAGGCTGCAGGCATCAACCACTTCTGTCTCGGCAACTCGAGCCCGAACGTGAACCTCGGCATCGATATCTTCAAGGAGATCATCCCCGCCGTCACGGAATGAACCGGGCTTGCCCGGTCCATCCCGATCTATGGGAGAAACGATGGAAAACCAGAACATTGCCCGGCTCATGGAGGAGGGTGCCGCCTTCTTCCCTGCAGAGAAAGCGGGCAGGCGACCCGTGTGGTACTCGAACCCGGCATGGACCGGTGTCGCCCTGGCGGATCTCGCGCCGGGAGCGGACACGAAGGGGTCGTTCTCTTCCCATCTCGTCAGGGTGCGTAAGGACTGTGAGGTTCCTGACCACCTTCACGAGAGCCAGTGGGAGTGGAACGCCATCCTCGCCGGGCACGGGAAGATGATCCTCGATGGGAGAGAGATACTCTTCAAGCCCGGGGACACCTTCACCACGCCGCCCGGCGTCCGTCACACCGTCATCGCCGACAAGGAGGATCTCGCACTGCTGGCAGTATTTGTTACCGGCCCGAAGTGATGGCAGGGGTTTCCCGGCCTCATTCTTCCCGATATCACACCTCCGTGTCCGGTGCCCCCGGGTACGGGGATTTCCGCCCCGTTATCACACATCTCCCTGCTGAAAAAATCGGCATCTCCACCTTATAAGCCGATGGAACCCACCCGGGGGCACCTTCAATATCCGCCTCATCTTTTTTAAGTAAAGGAGCATTACCCCCCGCGACGGCGTTCATCGAGACGATCGTTGTCGGATAGTCGGGAATGTCGGAGTTTGAGTATATACTGAACTTTGCGCAGAATCATGAACGGGCGGATGCCTGCCTGCCGGGCACCACGACGACGTCGATCCGGGTGGCCGTCTGTCGGCGTATCCATGGCCCGGCCCCGGTGAGTTCGACGCACTCATGCTCCTTCGTGCAGTCGACGACCCGGATCGAGAGTTCTCCACAGGTTTTCCTGTTGCGCCTTCACCGTCCCGGGCAATGCGGGTCCGGACAGTATGATTGCGCCGGAACCGTTGCGTTGTCCCGGCGCGGCGCCGTCACTCCCCTCGCCGGGCGCACTCCTCAACGAGCCGGGCGGCAAGATCGCGCACCGCCGCCCGCGCCGGGCTGTTCTGCGGGATCCCGACGATCGGCGTCCCGGCAAGATCCGCCTCCCCTATGCCCGGGTCCTCCGGGATACGGGCGATGAGGGGGAGATCGCTCTCGATAGTGTCGTCGCCCCGGTCACGGTTGACGACGAGGAAGATCCTCTCCCGCGAGAGGCCGAGCGACTCCGCGAGGTCCCGGATGCGGCCGGCGGTCCGCATCCCGCGGGCCCCGGGATCGCTCACGATCAGGAGGACCTTCGGGCTCTGGATCGTCCCCCGGGCGATATGCTCCATCCCGGCCTCGGAATCCACGACGACGAGCCGGTAACCACGCTCAAGCGTCTCGATGCACTCGGTGAGGAGGGCGTTCGGGAAACAGTAGCACCCCGACCCCTCCGGCCGGCCCATGGCAAGGAGGTCGTAGCCCTCCGCCTCCGCGAGCGCCCGGCGGAACCGGTATCTGACATATCCAGTCCGGTCCATGCCCGGGGGGATGGACCGGGTGAAGGCCTCCTCCCGCATGCTCCCGAGCGTCTCGGTGAGGGCGATCCCGAGAGCCTCGTGGAGGTTCGCGTTCGGGTCGGCGTCCACGGCGAGGATCGGCCGCTCTCCGGCCGCGATCAGCGCGTCGATCAGGAGCGACGCGATCGTCGTCTTCCCGGTCCCGCCCTTGCCGGATATGACGACGGTGCAGGGCCGGATCATGGTTCCTCACCCCGCAGGCGGCGGGAGAGCGACGCGGTCGCCGCCATGATCGCGACGGCCTCTCTCTCGGAGGCGTTCCGGATCCCGCAGGTCGGCGTGATGAGGGACTGGCGATCGAAGAGGTCGGGGTCGATCGTCTCCGTCGCACGGGCGCGGATATCCTGGAACCGGGAGAAGAACGAATCGGGGTTCTCCGCCGCAAAGACACTGTAGTCCGCGGGGACGATCCCCCAGGCCACCACGCCTCCCCTCTCCATATAGCGGGCGATATCGTCGGCGTAGAGGAGAAACTCGCGGGCGTAGGTCCAGGCGTCGATCGAGACCACGGCCGGCGCAAGGCCGAGGACGAACCCCCAGTCGGTGTTGGCGCAGCAGTGGATCCCGAGCCCCCCGTCGAGGAGGGCGGCGATATCCTCGAAGGCGGACGCCGCCACCCCGGCATCCACCGGGACGACCGACGAGCCGAGCGACGCAAGGTAGGGCTCGCTCAGCACCACAAGGGTCGCGCGTGCGCCCATCCGCTCCCGCATCGCCGTCTCGCACCACCGGGCCCGCAGGCCGAGGAGTTTCCCGAGCAGGTCGGCGTACTCCGGGTCGTAGAGGATGGGCCGGCGCGTTTCGTCCACCACCTGCATCCCGAAGGTCACCGGGCCGGTCACCTGGCACTTGACGAGGAGTGCGTCCGAGAGGTCGCGGGTCATCATCGCGTGGAACCCCGACCCGTATGCCTCGCCGACCCGGTAGGGCTCTGCGTTCCGTTCAAGGTAGTCGAGCAGGACCCGCTCCATCGCCTCCGAGGGATCGGCGCTCCGATCGACCACGAGTCTCGCGTCCCGGACCACCCCGCCGGGGAGGTGTTCGGCGTCGGCAAAGACGATCGCCTCGAGAAGTCCCCGGTTCGGCAGGGTGGGGACGTAGGGGATCCGGGGGAAGGCCGCGAGCACCGCCCGGCACGCCGCGTCGGGATCGCGGTGAGGGAGGGCCCCCACGCCGGTCGCGAGGAGATCCGGGGACGGGATCATGCCTGCCATGACCTCACCCCCTGCCTCGCCCGGCACGCCTCAAGCGTCTGCTGCACGTGCGGGAAGAGCGCAAAGTCGGTGTGCGGCAGGAAACAGCTCGACGTATACCGGTCCATGAACGACGGGTCCGCGTTCAGTTCGATGTAGGTGATCCGCCGGGCGAGCCCGTCGAGCTCCTTCCTTCGCCTGCGGTCGACGAGGGCGATGTTCGCGCCGGTGATCGCCCCGTTCCCGATGTTTCCGACACGTTCCGGTGGGGTTTCCGGAATCAGACCGATGGTGACGGCGTTCTCCTTGTTGAGGTAGTTCCCGAACGCTCCCGAGAAGCAGACCCTGCCGATATCGGTGGGCGCAAGGCCTGCTGCGTCGAGGAGCGTCATGCAGGCGGCGTGGATTGCCGCCTTGCTCATGATCAGGTTCTTGATGTCGTTCTCGGTGATGACGATATCCTTCCCGATCGACGTTTCCTCTTTCCAGGCCACGACGAACTCCGGGTAATACTGCCCCTTCCGGACCCGGGGATGGTCAAGCTCCAGGTTGATCCCTCCCGTCCGGTCGATGACGCAGGCGCGGAAGAGCTCCGCGAGCAGGTCGATGAGGCCCGAGCCGCAGATTCCCCGCGGCCGGACGCCGTTGATCGTCGAGAACGACGGCGCGAGGGTATCGGGGTCGATCCGGACCCGCTCGATCGCGCCCGGGTTTGCCCGCATCCCGAAGAGCACTTCCCCGCCCTCCAGGGCCGGCCCGGCCGCGCCCGCGCAGGAGAGCATCCAGTCGCTGTTGCCGAGCACGGCCTCGAAGTTCGTGCCGATGTCCACCATGAGCGTGGCCTCCTCGCGCTCGGCCATCCCGGTGGCCAGGATATCGGCGATGATGTCGCCGCCGATGAAGTTCGAGACCGCCGGGAAGGTGTAGACCCCGGCGTTTGGGTGGGCCGCGATGCCGATCCGCCCGGCGGCCGTCGAGAGCATCCGGCGCACGACCGGGACGTAGGGTTCCGCGATCATGTAGCCGGGGTCGATCCCGAGGAGGAGGTGGGTCATCACCGTGTTCCCGGCGATCATCACCTCAAAGATCTCCTCGCGGTCGATCCCCGCGGCATCGGCGGCGGTCGTCAGGGCCTCGTTGATGCTCTCCGCCGCAAGTTGCTGCAGTCGGGTAAGGCCGCTTCTGCGGGAGAAGTTCACCCGCGAGAGGATATCCTCGCCGCAGGAGATCTGGCGGTTGTAGTTCGATGCCGTAGCAAGGATCCGCCCGTCGACGAGACTCCAGAGGTAGGCCACGATCGTGGTCGTCCCGAGATCCACCGCCACCCCGTAGAGCCTCCCCGTGGTGTCGCCCTCGTCCACGCTGCTCAGGCGGTAGCCGCCGGGGACCAGGGCGACCGTGGCGGTCACGTGCCACCCGCTCCGGCGGAGCACCTGCGGGAGGTAGCAGAGGACGCCGAGCGGCGCGTAGACCCTGTTCGGGGGCGGCCCGCTCTGCCGTTCGACCCCTTCGAGCAGGCGGGCGAGGTCGGGGGTCGTGTCCTCAAGGGACGGCGGTTCGAGGCGGACCTCATACTTCCTGACGGTGGGGTTGAGCGGGATCTCCTTCATGCCCGGGACCTCGACGAGGATCTTTTGCTCCTCGATGAGCGACCCGGCCGGGACCTCGACCTGGACGTCGCCGGCGACGGTCGCCTGGCAGGCAAGGCATGCCCCACGGGCGATCTCCTCGTCCGAGAAGAACCGGCGGTACTTCTCGCGGTCGAACGATACCGTGCCGTCTTTTACGTAGACCTGGCACTTCCCGCACTTACCCTCTCCGCCGCAGACCACGTTCATGGAGAGGCCGGCAGCGCGGGCCGCGTCGAGGAGGGTTGCCCCCTCCGGCACGGTCGCCTTCCGGTAGCCGGGGAGGAACGTCACGGTCGGCATCAGGCCTTCCACTCCTTCTCCAGGTATCCGGGAAGATCGGCCGCATCCCGGGGGCCGACCAGCACCTTCCAGCCGGTCGCGTCCTCGATCTTCCCGGAGAGCGGGGCTGCGTAACCGGGGATGACGAGCAGCCGGTGGTCCACCAGGTCCGCGACGCCGAACTTCTTAAGCGAGTCGGCGACGAGGGTCTCGGTCAGTTTCCCGCCGGCGACGGCCGTGAGGACCGAGAGCCCTTCCGTGTCCGCGATGAAGAGGTAGCAGGGTATCCGGGACGCTTCGAGATAGCCGAGCAGCGTGAAGTAGGTGAGCGAGAAGTTCACCGTGAGGAGGATCGGGGCGTCCGGTCCGGGCTCATTGATCGGGTAGATGCCCGGCGTCACCTGGATGGGCTTCTGCGGGTCGGTGTAGATGTTCTGCCGCAGGGTGAGCGCCGCCTCGCGCGAGGCGGAGGCGAGCGGGGGGGTGACGATGATCCCCGCGTACTTCAGGATACCCGCCGCAAGGGCCGCATCGGTCTTTCCGAAGGCTCCGGCGTCGAGGTAGAGGGGATACCCGAGCGCCGGTTCGGTCCGCCCGATAGCGGATCTCCGGATCTCCGTTGCAGTGGCGATGAAGCCGGCGAGCGACGACGGTGCGGGGTCGAGCACGAGGTCCGGGGTCCCTGCCTCCGCGCACTTCCCGGCGAGGCTGGCGAGTTCGGCGGGACCGGCGGCCCGGACGGCGAGAGGACACCCGTAGCGCTTCGTGAGGGCAGCGAGGCCCTCCCAATTCTCTTCGGTCGCGGCGTGGACCAGCGGCCGGTAGTGTCCCGCGACCGCGAGGCCCGCCTCAAAGGCTGCGGGGTCGCTGGCGATCAGCACCAGGGGGAGGGTGCTCCCGCCCCCGGCGAGCGCCACGGTCGCTGCGAACCGTTCGGGACGGTTGCTCTCGTACTTCACCGCCACCCCATTCACGACGAGGTCCTGCCCCACCCGCTGGACGACGGTCTCTTTCACCGTCTCCACGACGGAGCGCACCTCGTCCTCCGGCCAGGTATCGGAGACCTGCACCATGATGCCGGGCGGGTGGTAGAAGGTCTTCTCGTGCCGGAAGAGAACAAACTCCTCGCCGACCGCGATCGACCGCTCGCCTGCGCCGATGGTGACGAGCCGGACCGGCGGCCGGGTCACCCCGCCGAGGAGGCTCTTCGTGTCGGGGTCGAGGTCCGGGCAGGCCTCGACCTCCGCCTTTCCGACGGCGAGTTTCATGGCGAAGGCAAGGCAGGTGGGGTACCCGCACTTCTTGCAGTTCGTCTTCGGGAGGTGCTTGTAGATGTCGAGCGCTTTCATCGCCATGCTTCAGCCCTCCAGGGCCGCCTTCAGCCTCTCCACGGTCAGCGGGTGGCGGACGCAGACGATCGACGCGCCGGCGACAATGGCGGCGTAGGCGGTGTAGAACTCCCAGGCAACCGCCATCGCCTCCTGATCCGCCGGTGCGGCCTCTCGCACCTCCCGGACCGAGAGGGTGTCGGTGGGGGCGCAGATCATCGGCATCGCGAGGTCCGCATCGCCGGAGAGGGCGGCGAGCCTGATCCGCTCCATCACCGAGTAGGAGTACTCGAACCCGTAGCCGAGCGCCCCCGCGTAGGGGTCGATCACGATCCGGTCCTGCGGCACGCCGGTCTCGCGGAGGAGGATGTTCAGTTGCTTCGCCAGGTTGACGTCGATCGGCGACTGGGCGATCACCGCATGGCCGTAGGCGAGCGCCGCCGCGGCGACGCTCCGGTAGCGGTCGGCCTCCGCGGTCCCGAGGAGGAGCCGCTCGCCCTCACCCGCCTCCCCGCAGCGGCGGAAGACCTCGCTGTCGAGTTCCGGTTCGTTGCTCCCCTCGACAATCAGGGGCCGGGCCGTCGCCGCGAGCACCTCCTCCGTCGTCGCGGCGATCGCGTCGAACGCATCGAATCCGCGCTGTTTCGTGCTCGTGAAGTTCAGCCGCACCAGGTCTGCGCCGTAGGTGCGCTCTGCGGCCCGCGCCCACTCAGCGGTGTCGTTCGCGAGGTCGCCCACGTAGTCGCGGACGACCGGCGGCCAGAACCGGGGGTCGTCGCAGATCTCAAGCGCCACCAGAGGCCGTCCGGCCCCGTCTCCGGAGAACGGGAGATCCCGCTCGCCCCCGATCACGTAGGAGACCTCCCTGGTTCCCCCTTCCTCCCGCGTGGCGCCGAGACGCACCTCGCGGATCGTCAATCCCTCGTCACTCTGCTCTGTCACGCACCATCCCTCCTAGATCAGCGACCTCATCGCGAGTGCGGGATGATCGACGCGCTCGAGAAACGCGACGAGGTCCTCGATCGTCGGCGCCGAGACCTCGTCCGCGATCTTCGCAAAGAGGTCCGGCATCCCCAGTGCAGCAAGTTTCTCCCGCAGCCGGTCTCCGAGTTCCTCTTTTAAGGAGGCCGGCATCCAGACCACCCGCGTAATACCGTTCTCGGCCTGGAGGAACCTGTCGCTCAGGATATAGTTCTTTGAGATGCCGATGAACCCCGGCGTCTGCGCGCCGCCCCCGATCGTCCCCGCGAGCGTCGAGAAGGTCATCCCGAGCGGGGTCTCCCCCGTGAAGTCGCGGCTGACGACGAGAATCCCGTTCACCTCCGGCACGATGGCCGCGATGCACTCGAAGCACCCGCAGGCGGTCATCGGGTTCTCGATCATGCTGTAGAGGGAGATCCGGTCGACCTCACCGTGGGATGCCTTCTTTACGAACCGGTTCACCCCCGCAAACTCACCGCAGACGGCATCGACCGTCTCCCCCTTCGGGACCGGCTGGTTCGCCCCGGCGGGAGCGATCTCGTGGGCAACCCGGGCGTCGAGCCAGGTGATTGCCCCGCAGAGCGCCGGCCGTTCCGGCGTGATGACGCAGACATGGTTCGGGGCGAACGTCTGGCAGAGGGTGCAGGAGTAGAAGGTCTCCACATCCTCATCCTTCATGCCGCTAATCCGCTCGTCGCGCCGTGCGTAGGCCTCCCGCGCCTCCGAAAGCATCCCCTCGACCTTCTGCCTGTCGGTGACCAGCGTCACCTGGACCGCGTCGATGTGGTCCGGAAACTCCGCCTTGAGTTTGTGGGCAAGCAACGTCCCGATGTCCCGGATCCTGACGCCTTTCGCCACTGCCTCTTTCGAGAGCCTGACCCAGATGAGGTCCCGCTGCGCAACGTGCCAGGACCCCTCGCCGTAGTTGACGAAGGTATGGATCCGCCGCTCGAGCACCGGTTCGTAGTCCGCTCTCATCCTCGCGCCGGCGACGTCCACCAGGATCGCGAGCGGGAGGGCGGCGCCTGCCGGGACGGCGTCGACCTCCGGTCCGACGACGGTGACCTTCCCGTCCTTCACCTCCTCGCGGGGCCGCATCCGGAGGAGCTCGAAGGCAGGGGTCCTCCCGCCGCCGAACTCCACGTACATCTCCTCTTTGCGGATGCTCTTCCCCTCGAACGCGGGGGAGCAGGCCATGGGTATCGGGATCGCCGTGACCGTGACCCGGATCCCCCGGAGGTCCATGCCGGTCCGGACCGCCGTTGCGGGAGCGACCGGTATCCACTCCCCTCCCTCGTAGCCCTTGCCGGCCGCGAGGATCGGTATCCCGAGCACCCGCAGGGCGTCGACGAACGCGGCCTCTTCGTCGGTGAGGCCCGGAAATGCGATCACGAACGCCTTCGCCCGTTCGGCGGCGTAGCCGAGCAGGGAGTGAACGTCTCCCGGCTGCACCCCCCCAAACATCATCGCGACCCGGGCGAGGATGTCGGCGAAGTGGATGCCCCGGGCGCTCTCCGGACCGAGCGGCACCAGGCGGTAATCCAGCCCCAGGCGGACGCCGGCGCCGGAGAGCGCCTCCACGACCCCGCCGGCAAGGAAGGTGAGCAGGTACTTCTCCTGCATCTCCCGGCAGATCGCCGCGGCGGCGTCGGGGCTCTCCGGCGTCCCGACCAGGAGGCCGAGGCCCGTGACGCTCCCGTCGACCAGGGTGTAACCGAGCCTCCGGAGGACTGCGTCCGGGATGAAACCTGTGTAGGGGATCTCCACGCCGCCTTCGCCGGCCATCAGGCACTCGCAGGCGACGAGGAGGTTGCTGCCGGACTGCCGGTATGCCTCGCGCGCTCCGTCCGCGTCCCGCACGGCGATGCCGGTGACGGCGTAGGTCACGGGGAGGGCATATGCCGTGTCCGCGTAGGCGAGCTTCCCGGAGAGTGCCTGCATCCTCGCATCGAGGCCGGTGCGGCCGTGCTCTATCGCCGTAGCAAGAGAGTCCGTGAGTCTATCCTTCATGATGCTATCAGCAGGTGATACTCTGCGCACGGTCATAAATGATTGTTTCCGTGCAAAGCGGCGGCCACCGCGGTCCTGGGGTTTCTCCGGCAACACGCGCTGCCGGTTGCCGGGAACCGTCCGGGATCAGCGTCAGATCCACTCTTTCTTCCTGAAGTAGAGGAGCATCGCGAACGCGACACCCAGCATGAGGAGGAGGACGAGAGGATACCCCAGGGGCGAGTCTTCGAGCGGTATGTTCCTGAGATTCATCCCATAAAACCCGGTGATGAAACTTAAAGGGATGAAGATGCTCGCGACGATGGTGAGGATCGTCGTGATCTCGGCGAGCCGGTTGTTCTGGTTCGAGGTGTGGAGATCCATCACGCCGGAGAGGGTATCTCTGGTATACTCCGCAACTTCTGCCGCCTGGATGCACCGGTCGTATGTGTCCCTGAAGTACGGGATCGTCTCCCTCCGGACAAGGCTCAACTCCCGGCTTGCGAGCGACCCAAGAACCTCGCGTGCCGGAACGGCCGCTCTCCGGATGGTCAGGAGGTCTTCCTTGAGTTCGTAGATCTGTTTTAAGGCAAGCGGGTCCGCGGAAGCCAGAACCCTGCCCTGGAGGTCTTCCACCCGGTCGTCGACTGTGTCGAGGATGGCGAGGTAAACACTCACGATGGCGTCAAGGAGCGCGTAGGTGAGATAATCCGGTCCCATGCCCCGGAGGACGCTCAGTTCGTTCCTGAGCCGTCCCCTGACCAGTTCGAAGACCTGGAAGGGCTGCTCGCGGAACGTTATGACGTAGTTCTCCCCGAAGATCAGGCTGACCTGCTCGCTTGCGACCCTGCCGTCTCTCTCCGAGAGCATCCTCGCGATGACGGCGACGTAGGTTCCGAACTCTTCTACCTTCGGCCGCTGGTCAGGGACTGTGATATCCTCCATCGTGAGCGGGTGGATGCCTGCCTGTTCTCCCAGCACCACGAGTTCGTCATGCTCCGGCACCCCGACGACGTCGATCCAGGTGACCGTCTCCCGGCTGATCCACGACCAGGCCTTCGTGAGTTCGATGCATTCGTGCTCCTCAATACGGTCCTCCGTGTAGTCCATCACCCGGATCGGTAGTATCTGACAGGATTCTTCCGGCTGCATCTTCACCTCCGGACTGTTTGCCCCGGAGATGGGGGCCACCCGGGGCTGATCCGCCCTCTCGCATTCGATCGGGATATCCCGATACGCGAGCGCCTGCTCCGCCGGATCCGGGGTGACTTCCGGGAGGGAGCATTCGCCCCATGGTATAAAACGCCACCGCCGGGCCGATCCCCCCGCTCTCCCCCGATGAACGAGACAGGAGGGGAAGAGAGGCTCCCGTCTCACCGGGAGCCCCTCCCCGAGGCCTCTGCGGATCAGATCCAGCCTCTCTTCCTGAAGTAGAGGAGCATCACCCCCGCGACGGCCGCCATCGAGGCGAGGGCTAGAGGGTAGCCCCAGGGATGGCTGATCTCCGGCATGTACGCGAAGTTCATGCCGTAGACCCCGGCGATGAAGGTGAGCGGGATGAAGATGGTGGCGATGATAGTGAGGACCTTCATGATCTCGTTCATCCGGCTGCTCTGGCTTGAGAGGTAGACGTCGAGGGTCCCGGACATCATCTCACGGTAAGTCTCCACGGTCTCGGCGACCTCTATGGTGTGGTCGTAGACGTCTCGGAAGTAGACGAGTGTCGGTTCCCGGATCTGAGGGGACTCTCCCCGTTCGAGTTCTGCCACCATGTCGCGGAGCGGCCAGACCGCCCTCCGGAGAGCAACCAGAGACCGCTTTAAGGCGTAGATCACCTGCAGGGTCTCGTGGTCGGGATCTGCCACCACCTCTTCCTCTACCGCCTCGATGCGTTCCCCGAATGCCTCGATCACGGAAAAATACCCGTCGACGATCGTGTCCAGCAGGACGTAGAAGAGGTAATCCGCCCCCTCGCTCCTGAGCCGTCCCGCCCCGGCACGCAGGCGCTCCCGGATGCGCTCAAATGCATCCCCCGGCTGCTCCTGGAACGATGCGACGTACCCTTTCCCGAGCACAAGGCTGACCTGTTCGCTCCAGAACTCACCGTCGCCGTCGGGAGCGAGCATCCGGACTGCAACGTAGAGATACTCGCTGTAGTCCTCGACCTTCGGGCGTTGGCGGGTGTTTGTGATGTCTTCCAGGGTCAGCGGGTGGATCCCGGCAGCCTCCCCGATTGCCTGGATCATCCCGGTCTCGTGGACGCCGTCGATGTTGATCCAGGTAACCGCCGTCGGGCGGAGGGTGAGGGCCCGGAGGTCCCCGGGCCGGGTGCAGGTCCGCTCGTCGAGATGGGATTCGTCGTAGTCGATGACCGTGACGGTGACCGGTCGCGCACGAGTAGTGCCGGTGTAGATGAGCCCCTCTGGTCGGTCGTCAAGCCGGTTCATCGGAGATCAGGTCGGTTTTCGGGTCGGAGATGGTTGCCAAAAAGGGGGAAATTTCCGGGTTTCACCGCCTTGCCGCCGCCTCATCTTCTGCTTTTGCCTTCCCTGCGGCGCGGCCGATCAGGATGACCGCGATCACCGCGATGATCGTCACGACGACGGCATACACAAACATTGCAACGAGCGTGCTCTGATCACCGAAGATCAGCGCGAAAAGTTCCTGAATGGCGCCGTTCCATGCGAGAGCGGCGACCAGGCCGAATGCGGCCGTGAGAAGAGCCGATATTTTGTCGATGACCTCAGCCTTGAGTGACATAGAGTCTCACCAGTGAGCGATATGTTGGCCGATATATAATAGTTTCTGAAATTGACTCCTGTGGATCCTATTGGAAGAACGCCCCTTCCGGGAGGGCGGCCGGCTGCCAGGGTGTTGCAGGTACGGTTGTTGTCGAGGGGGAGGGTTTTCGGGTGAGTGCCGTCCAATGACGTGTTGCGCCTGGCGTTGCGTGGCCATATGAGAACTTTCCGGTCCCCTTCACTTTCACCCCGGGAACCCAAACTACATTGATGTCAGCCGTCGACCTGTATGCAATGGATACTCTCGACGACTGGTTCCCCTACCGGGAGTACCGATCTGGCCAGCGGGGGATGCTTGAACTGGCCGCATCTGTCGCACGCGACGGCGGTATCGCCATGATCGATGCGCCGACCGGGAGCGGTAAGTCGAGCGTGGTCTCCGCGCTCCTCGCAGAGAGTCGGGGACGCAAGGTGCTCGTCGCTGTCCGCACCATCAGCCAGCTTGCCACGTTCATGCGCGAGCTCGATCTCATCCGGAAGAAGCGCGGCGGCCTGAAGTTCGCCTACCTCATCGGCAAGTCCAGCATGTGCCCGCTCGGCGGCGAGGGGGACGTCTACCGGCGGTGCGAGGGTGTCAAGGCCTTTTCAACGGCGCTAATGCGCGAACGGGCGCAGAAGGGAGCGCTCGTCCCGGCAAACGATCGCCAGATCCGGCAGCAGATCCGGAAGATGGACCCGGATCATCCGCTCATCTGCCCCTACTTCATCCACGGCAAGTCCTTTGTGGAGCCCGAGGACGCGGGGCTGAAGATGATCCCGTCGGCGGCCCTGCGCGTCAGGGCGGAGCGGGTGAGCACCGAGTTGATCTGGCCCGACCAGCTCGCCGGGTTCTGCGGCGACATCTGTCCCTACGATACGATGATGCACGCCGCCCGAGACGCCGACGTGGTGCTCGTGAACTTCTACCATCTCTTCGACGACGTCATCCGCGAGCAGCTCTACCAGTCGCTCGGGATCGAGGGGCACGACACTCTGCTGCTCATCGACGAGGCCCACAACTGCGGCGACGTCGTCCAGAGCATTGAGAGCGTGACGATCGAGGAGCGCGATATCATCCAGGCCGGGCACGAACTCGCCGGACGCCGGCGGTCGCAGCAGCAGGCGGACGCCATCACCCAGATCCTGCCGCAGATCACCCGGTTCATGGAGGCGCTCAAGGCCTCGCATGAGGTTGAGGACTGGTTCGACCCCACCATCTTCCAGCGAATGATCCTCTCGGGCACGCTCTACCAGAACCTGGAAGGGGTCGTGGACGATCTCCTCAAGATCAGCGAGGGGATCCGCGAGAAGAACATGCAGGCGGGCGAGTTCAGGGAGAGCGCGATCGAACGGCTGACCGAGTTCTTCTACCGGATCTTCCGGTCCGCAGCAGACCCGGCCTACCTGACGATTTACCGGAAGGGAGACGACGGCACGGTGGCGCTCGAGGTGAGGAACATCGACCCGAGCACCAAACTCCAGGATATCGCCCGGGCGCACGCCTGCGCTGTCCTGATCTCCGGGACGCTCTCCCCCATAGAGAGTTACCGCCGCTACTACTTCGGCGATCTTGACGTCACCACGGTATCGCTCCCGAACTCCTTCCCCCCGGAGAACCGTCGACTCTTCTGCGCAAACGACATCACCACCGCCTACTCGATGCGCCGGGACCCCGGGAACCTTGCGCGAACGGAGGACTACATCACCACATTTGCAGCCCTCCCCGGGAACCTTGCTATCTACTTCCCCTCCTACGACCTCTTGAACACCTTCGCGGAACGATGCGCTCCTCGTATCCGGAAGAAACAGATCTATATCGAGTCCAAGGATACCTCGGCGTCAGCCACGATGCTCCGAGAGTTCATGGCCCTCCCCGGGACGGGCCGCTCCGGCATCCTCTTTGCGGTCTGCGGCGGCAAGTGGAGCGAGGGTCTCGACTACCGGGGCGAGATGCTCTCGGGAGCGCTCGTCATCGGTCTCCCGCTCGCGCCGTTCAACCGCGTCCGCAAGATGGTGATCGATTACTTCAGGATGAAGTTCGGCGAGGAGGGGGAGTTCATCAGTTACACTCTTCCGGCGATCAACCGCGCCCTGCAGGCATTAGGGAGGGTGCTCCGGACACCTGAAGACCGGGGGATGCTCGTCCTCGGCGAGAAAAGGTTCCTCGAGTCCCGGGTCCATGCCGGGCTGCCGCCGTGGATGCAGGAGGAGATGACCGTCTCTACCGTCGAAGAGTTCCGGAAGGAGGCCGGACGATGGCGATCGTGAACGGGTCGTGTCGGTTCGGCCTCTGGCATGTCCACGTGGCATGGCAGGACGACCTCGTCTACCGGGTGCGGTTCGCCCGGGAGGGCCTCGACGGTCCGGTCCCGGAAGAGATCCTGCGCTACTGTGCCGGCCGCCCGGCTGATCTCTCCTCCCTCCGGAGTGTCGCGACCGAGGGTGAATCGACCAGCGCCCGGATCTACCGCGCGGTCCATGGGGTTCCCTGCGGGGAGACCGTCACCTACGGCGAGGTCGCCCGGATGGTCGGAACCGTGCCCAGGGCGGTCGGTTCGGCGATGGCGAGGAACCCCACCCCGCTCGTGGTGCCCTGCCACCGGGTCGTCGCGAAGACCGGTATCGGCGGGTTCACCCCGGATCCGGCGATCAAGGAGGCCCTCCTCGCCATGGAAGGCCGCACGTCCGGGCCCTGCACGCCGGAAAAGGGAGGAGTTAACAGGTAACTTCACCATACTATAGTTGAGATGAAGATCGTCGTCCTGGGTGCGGGAGCGGTCGGCCTGACCGTCGCCGCAAAGTTATCCCGCGTCGCGGATGTTCATGCCGTCGCGAGGAAGAGGCATGCGGACGCGGTGCGGGAACGGGGTTTCCTGATGACCGGTATATGGGGGCAAGGAGCGTATCGTTTCAGTTGCTCCGAAGATCTCCCGCGCGCGTGGCGAGAAGCCGACTACTACATCATCACCGCAAAGTCCACTGATACGGAGGCCGTCTGCCGCCAGTTCGCCGAATATATCCCGGGGCGCGAGGTGGTGAGTCTCCAGAACGGCATCGGAAACGAGGAGATCATCGGGCGGTTCACCGACCGGGTCATCGGCGCCATGATCATCACCGGGTTCGAGTGGCGGGGCGATGCAGCGGTCCACGTCTCGGTGGAGGCGTCGCCCATGAGAGTGGGGCGGTTCCCATCCGGTGCGGACGATGCAGTCGAAGTTCTCGTGAACCTTCTCCGAACTGCCGGTATCCAGGCGGAGGCGACCGATGCGATCCAGACCTCCCTCTGGGGAAAGACCCTCTATAACTGTGCGTTAAACCCGCTCGGCACCCTCATGAACGTCCCCTACGGCGCCCTCACCGACCCGCATGCCTGGGCGGTCGTCACCACGATCGTCCGGGAGGCCTACCGGGTGGCGGAGGCCGAGCACATCGCCCTCTCCTGGAAGACGCCGGCGGCGTATCTGGAGTATCTCCGAACCGATCAACTCCCGGCAACGGCGGCCCATCACTCGTCGATGCTCCAGGACCTCACTCTCGGACGGAAGACCGAGATCGACTTCATGAACGGTGCTGTCGTGGCGCTCGCCCAAAAGCACGGTATCGACGCACCCTGCAATGCCTGCATCACCGAACTGATCCGCTTCCGGGAGCGGCTCTGACGGTCGGGAGAGAAGTATGCGGTCGGCAGTAATCCTTGTAGGTGGGGCGGCGCGGCGTGCCGGCGGGCGGGAGAAGTACTTCTTCACTTTCCGGGGAAAGACCTTCATAGACCGTCTCATCGATACCCTCCGGGGGGTGGCGGACGAGATTGTGGTGGTCGCACGGGACCCGGGACAGTGCGAACGGTTCAATCACCTCGGGGAGATCCGATGTATACCGGACATCAGGAGGGACCTCGGGCCCATTGGCGGCTTGCACGCGGGAGCGCTCGCGGTGCGTGGCGAATATCTCTTCGTTGCCGCCTGCGATATGCCCTGCATCCACCCCGGAGTGGTCCGGCTGCTCTTTGACGCCGCCGTCGGGTATGATGCCGCCATCCCCTGCTGGAACGCCGATATGCTCGAGCCGCTCCACGCGGTCTACCGGCGGGGGGCGTTACTCGACTATCTAGAGGAGCACGAGTCGCTCTCGCTCCGCCCGATGGTGAGAAGCCTCAACACCCGATATGTTCGTGTGGAGAAGATCCGGGAGATCGATCCTGGCCTGCTGACGTTTACGAATATCAATAATTTAAAAGACCTTGAGTTGATCGACCCGCCGGCAGAGCCCGACTGGGATGATGCGCGCGGACCCGGCCAGGAGTCGTCGTAGCCCGGCAGAAGAGGGACCCCGGGCTTTCCGGCCCCCTAAAGGTTTTACAGGGTATCTCCGGGGCCAGGCAGTCCCGTGTTGCCCCGGAGGGGGAGAGGAGGGGAACCGGCGAGCCGTGCAGGGGACTGGGTCGGTGTGACCTCCGCAAACGTTATATATCTTCTCCGAGAAGTCAGGGCCTGATGCCATCGGGGGAAATGACTTCTACCAGTTCTACCGCTGCAAGTCCGGGCGATCCCGGAATTGTGGGAGCACTGCATTCCTGTTGCAGGCGTCGCCGCTCTCGGACCGGCCGGTTCTCACTATCGCTCATTCTGTTCTGCTGTCTTGCTGCCCTCCTGTGTGGGGTTGCTTCCGCTGATGGGGGGGCATACCTTCCCCTCTGGGAGGTGGGAGCAAATGACGCCGTCAGTTCTGTGGCAATCTCGCAGGACGGCTCTACGATCGTTGCAGGTGCAGGGTCGGTGGTATCCCTCCTGGACCAGCAGGGCACCACTCTCTGGAAGGCCGCTGCCGGCTCCAGCGTGAACGGCGTCGGGATATCGCCCGAAGGATCGTACGTCGGCGTCGCTGCAGACAAACTCTACCTTTTTGACAGAGATGGGAATCTGCTCTGGACCGAGAAGACGACCTTTATCTACCGCGATGTGGCGCTCTCGTCAGACGGCGAGTATATCGCTGCCACATGCGACAACGGTGCGATCTTCATCTTCGATCGGAACCAGGAGCAGCTCTGGGACTATGATATGGGAACCGACAGTTACGGAATCGCGATATCGGAGAACGGCCGTAAGATCGCGATCGGCTGTGACAACGGCGGGGTCTACTACCTTAACAGCAGGGAAGGGGAGTCCTGGAGTTACGGCACCGGCAAGCGCGTTGAAGGCATTGCCCTCACCCCCGATGCGTGGTTCGTGGCAGCCGGGTCACTTGACCGATGCGTCTACCTCTCGACGGGGGAGGGCGAGCACCTCTGGAAATATCCCACGGGAGACGCCGTCCGCTCGACGGCCCTGACAAACGAGGCAAGCGAGATCTTCGCCGCCTCCGGCAGGACTGTCTTCGTTCTCGACCGAGCGGGGATCGAGCTCCAGCAGATCGCCCTCGACGGCCGTGTGGAGTCCGTTGCTGTGACCCCTGACGGTTCGTTCCTCACTATCGGAGGCGGCGACGACGATCGGTTCATCCGCCTCTTCACGAACGATGCGACCTTCATCGAGAATGGGAATTCGACGGAGACTGCAGTAAACGAGACCGACCCGCTGGACGGGGTATCAGGCGATGTGACCGCTCCCCCGTACTCTGCAGACGACAGGATGGGTGCAGCGGCGGAACCGGACACGCAGGACAACTCGATACCCTCGCTCGTGCTTGGGTGGGTGGAGAACGTCCTGGCCCTCCTCTTTAAGCCCCAGGAAGGCTTCCTCGCCTGAATCCCTTTTTTTTGGGCCCTAGACCCCGTGCCTGCTCCCGCTCGCGTCGCGCATGTAATGCCCGAACTCGCTATCGAGCAGGACGTCGCCTGAGAAGACAGGCCCGTCCCTGCAGACCCGCAGGCCGTGCGGGTCGGTGCAGCACGAACCGCAGACGCCGACACCGCACTTCATGTAACGGTGGAGGGAGAACTGTCCCCGCTCGGCGCACCCCTCCCGGTCGAGGACGGCGAGCACCGCTGCCATCATGACCTCAGGCCCGCAGACGCAGATGTGGGCGAAATCGGTGAGGTCAACCCTTGAGATCAGCTGGGTCACGAACCCGTGGTGACCGGCGGTGCCGTCGTCGGTCGCGATCATCAGCGTCGCGGCCTCCCGGATCCGATCGGCGAAGAGAAGTTCGGAAGCCGTCCGGGCGCCGAGGAGGAAGGTGTCCACCTGGCCGGCCGTGACAAGCGGCAGCAGCGGGGAGGCCCCGACGCCGCCGCCGATGGCAAGTGTCCTCCCTGAGACGGTAAACCCGTTGCCGTAGGGACCGCGGATCCCGATCCGGTCCCCCTCGTGCATTGCACAGAGGGCGGCGGTCGCGTCCCCGACTTCGAGAACGGTGATCGAGGACGGGGAGGAGAGGGCCATCGGGATCTCGTCCACACCCGGCACCCAGACCATCACGAACTGCCCCGGCCGGGCAGCGATCTCGCGGTCGAAGACAAACGTCCTGATCGACGGCGTCTCCTCCACGATCTCTGTTATCGTCACCCCGACGGGCATCTGCTCATGCATGGCCACACCCCACGATCTCGCCCGCGTCGAGGCCGTCCGGGCTGTAGAGGTCTTTTGCGATCGCAGCGAAGATGCCGATGTCGTCGATGACCGCACTCCCGATCTCGACGGCGCTTGCTCCTGCCATCATCATCTCGACGACGTTGTCGGCGGTGGAGACCCCGCCGCACCCGATAACCGGGATGGAACACGCCTCGTAGAGGTCATAGACACATCGGACGGCGATGGGAAAGATCGCCTTCCCCGAGAGCCCGCCGAAACGGTTCCCGAGCACCGGGCGGCGGAGGGCCGTTGAGATCCGCATCGCTTTCACCGTGTTGATGGCGACGACCGCCGACGCTCCGCCGCGTTCCGCGGCGGCCCCGATATCACCGATATTGGCGACGTTCGGGGTGAGCTTCACCCAGGTGGGGATCCCGAGGGAGGCTGCCGCCCTCGTGCACTCCTCCACGAGAGCCGGATCGCTCCCGATCGCCGCCCCGTAGCCCTCTGCGTGGGGGCAGGAGAGGTTCAGCTCGAGCCCGGATGCCGTCCCGGCAAACCACCCGGCGACGGTCCGGAACTCCTCGGGCGTCCCCCCGAAGATGCTCACGACAACCGGTTCGTCCTGCAGGACAGCCAGTTCCTCCACGAATGCGGCCGAGGGGTTCGGCAGGCCCATGGCGTTGATGATACCGCCGTCGACGACGATCAGGCAGGGGCCCGGATGCCCCTCTTTCGGGCTCGGCCCGATGGATTTCGTGACCACTCCGCCTGCACCGCTTGCGAGGACGCGGGCGAGCGATGCCCCGGTGGTTCCGAGGATGCCGGCTGCCAGGAGAAGATGATTCTTCAACTGGATGCCACCGACCTCAATGGGGCCTGGATAAAGCGCAACCATTGAAAATAGGTGGGAGGAGGGTATTATTATACTCTCGCGCCAAGTGTACTAGCAAGGGACGATTGAGATTCGCTCTCCGGAGCCCGGATCCCGGTATGGAAGGCGGTAAGACGTCCCTTTCCCCTGCCGGATCGTTATTCTCCGTGAAGCGGGGCTTCTTTGCGCGCACAATCTCTGCCGATATAGAGAATCAGGACCGATACTATGACCTCGCTCGCAATCTTAGGTGTAGGAAAGGTGGGGGGCGAGACAGCGTTCCTCTCCGCCGCGCTCGGTCTCGCCGATGAGATCATCGTTTACGACGTCTACGAGCCCATTCTCCGGGCACAGGTGCTTGACCTGCAGCACACGGGTATTGATGTCACGATCTCTACCGATACGGCGGCGATACGGGAGGCTGACATCTTCGTCTTCGAAGCAGGCACCCCGAGGACGCCCGACATAAAGACCCGGGCCGACCTCATCGAGGCCAACATCCCCGTGGTGAAGCGCTGCAGCGAATTTCTGCGAGGATTTGACGGGATCGTCATCACTGTCACGAACCCCATGGACGCAAAC
This sequence comes from Methanoculleus sp., assembly GCF_035363275.1. Classification (NCBI taxonomy): domain Archaea; kingdom Methanobacteriati; phylum Methanobacteriota; class Methanomicrobia; order Methanomicrobiales; family Methanomicrobiaceae; genus Methanoculleus; species Methanoculleus sp. Next base: position 23,608 of record NZ_DAOSET010000014.1, read on the forward strand.
AACTACGGCCTCTGGAAGATGATGGGCATCGACCGGCAACGGTGCATCGGGTTCGGTGGCCAGCTCGACAGCGCTCGCTTTACTCGCTTCCTCAAGGATGCGGGAATCCCCGGGCCTGGCTGGGTGCTTGGCGAGCACGGCGAGCACCAGGTGCCGCTCTTCTCTAAGACCGGTGAGGTTGTCGGCCAAAAACAGCGGGAAGCGATCCTTTCGCGGATGCAGGGGGCAAGCATGGAGGTGATCCGCGGCAAGGGGGGCACGGTCTTCGGTCCCGCGTACCACATAGCCATGCTGATACGCGCGGTTCTCGACGACCGGCGGGAGGTACTCCCCTGCTCATGCGTGCTTGACGGTGAATACGGTCTCTCGGGCTGCTCGCTCGGCGTCCCTGCCCGGATCGGCCGGGAAGGCATCCTCGGCATCGAGGAATGGGACCTCGATCCGTGGGAGGATGCGAGGATGGCGAAGGCGGGAGCGTTCGTGCAGGACCTCTGCAGGAGATTCGATGGCTGATCAGGTGCCGGGATCACGCATGAGCACCGCGGCTACCCTGGACGATTTCAGAAAGGCCCGGATCGGCATCCACCAGGTGGAGTATAGCGTCGGGGCCGAGATCCCGGTCATCCATATATTCGGCCGTGACGCCTCCGGGCGAGCGGTCCGGGTCGATGTGACCGGGTTCCGACCCTACTTCTACGTGCCGGCAAGCCTGGCGGACGCTGCCCCCCTCCCGCGTGAGGTCGATCTGGAGCCCGGCACGACCTACCGCTCCATCCGCGGCGAGCCGCTCCGGCGCCTTTACACCCGGCGCCCCGGCGATGTCCGTGACGTCCGCAATCTATTTAGCGAGCACTACGAGGCCGATATTCCGTTCGCCACCCGATTCATGATAGACTGCGGCCTCTCCGCCGGCGTGGAACTTCCCGCGGGGACCTCCGTGGTCGACTACCGCGAACTCGCACCGTCCAGCGTCGCGGCTCCCGCGCGCACCTGCATCATGGATATCGAGTGCGTGGACGAGCAGGGGTTCCCCGAGCCCGAACGCGACCCGATCATCTGCGTCACCTGCTGGGACTCGTTCGATGACGACTACACGACCCTCCTCTGGCAGCCTGGCGGGGTGCCGGGCGATGCGCCCGTCGACGACCCTGCGCTCCGCGTTCATGAGCAGCACCGGGTCGTCCGCTACCCCGATGAGGTCTCGATGCTCCGCGGGCTTGTTGCCTACATCAGGGAGCGCGACCCGGACATCCTCTCGGGCTGGAACTTTGTGGAGTTCGACATTCCGTATATCCTGAAACGGATGGCAGCGATCGGCCTCCGAACCGAGGACCTCGCGCGCCTCCCGGGGCAGACCGAACGAGACGCCATCCGTGGACGGGCACTCTTCGACCTTCTTTCCGCCTACCGGAAGATGCACCAGGCCCAGAAGGAGTCCTACCGGCTTGATGCGATCGCCGAGGAGGAACTCGGCGTGACGAAGGTCCGCTACAGCGGGACGATCACGGCGCTCTGGCGGTCCGACCCCGCACGGCTTGTGGAGTACAACTGCCGGGATGTCGAACTCTGCGTCGGGATCGATAAAAAGAACAACATTATCGAGTTCTACCGGGAGATCTCCCGGTACGTCGGGTGCCCGCTCGACCGGACGCTGAACTCGTCGAACGTCATCGATATCTATGTCCTTCGAAAAGCGTGGGGCACATTCGTCCTTCCCTCAAAGGGGCTCGCCGCCGGGGATGAGTTTGAGGGGGCGACCGTCTTTGAGCCAGCCACCGGCCTCCGGGAGAACGTGGTGGTCCTCGACCTGAAATCACTCTACCCGATGGCGATGATGACGATCAACGCCTCGCCCGAGACGAAGAACCCGGAAGGCGAACTCCGGGCGCCGAACGGCGTCCGGTTCTCCCGGGAGCCGGACGGACTGACCCGGAGCATCATTTCAGAACTCCTCGTGGAGCGCGACGAGCGCAAGCGCCTGCGCAACCAGTTCCCCTTCGGGTCGCCGGAGTACGTCCTCTACGACCTCCAGCAGAACGTTCTGAAGGTGATCATGAACTCCTACTACGGGGTATCGGGTTACACCCGGTTCAGGCTCTATGACCGCGAGATCGGGTCGGCCGTCACGTCGGTCGGGCGGGCAATCATCAGGCACACCCGCGACATCATCACCGACCTCGGCTACACGGTCCTCTACGGGGACACTGACTCGTGCATGGTGCAGGTTCCGCCGGGAGATCTCTCGGAGACGATCGCAAGGGCGAGGACGATCGAAGCCCGGTTGAACGCGAGTTACAGCGACTTCGCGAAGGCCGAGTTGAACGCCGATACCCACTACTTCTCCATCAAGTTCGAGAAGGTCTACCGCCGTTTCTTCCAGGCAGGCAAGAAAAAGCGCTACGCCGGGCATCTGGTCTGGAAGGAGGGCAAGGACGTCGATGAGATCGATGTCGTCGGGTTCGAGATCCGACGGAGCGATTCGCCGCAGATCACGCGGGAGGTGCAGCGCACCGTCATCGAGATGATACTCCGCGGGGACGCATTCAGCGACGTGCAGGCGTATCTCCGCGACGTCATCAGGAAGTACCGTCGAGGGGAGTACCCTCTCGATGAAGCCGGTATTCCCGGCGGGATCGGGAAGAACCTGGATAGTTACGAGAACGACGACGCCCATATCCGGGGCGCCAAGTACTCGAACAGATATCTCGGGACCGACTTCAAGCGGGGCAGCAAGCCCAAGCGCGTCTACATTAAGGCCGTCACGGCGAAGTACCCGAGGACGGACGTGATCTGCTTCGAGTACGCCGACCAGGTGCCGCCGGAGTTCGTCGTCGACTGGGAGACGATGCTTGAAAAGACACTCAAGAGTCCCCTCTCGCGGATCATCGAGCCGCTCGGGTGGGACTGGCACGACGTCGATCCGTCACGGACGACGCTCTTTGATTTCGGATTATAAGAAAAGGTTTTGAGGGGGTGCCTTACGCGAGACCCCTTTTTACACGCTCTTCCTCGAGGAAGGCGCTGCGTTCGATATTCTTTGACCAGGCAATGCGGCCGCTGACGACCTGCCAGGTACCCAGCTCGATAACATCAATCCCTGCCGGAACCCGGGAGACGTCTGCCCCGCCGGGTACGACCAGGACCGCCTTATCGACGCTGCCGGCGCTTGCAGCAGCCTGGAGCGCCTCGACGGCACCTGCCTGGACCACAGGGGCCATATTCACGTTCACGAGCACCCGCTCCGTCCTGCCGGCGACCCGGCGGGAGAGCACGCACTCCGGCTGAACACTCCCGGCGGGAGACGATGCACACTGCCACCCGTCCCGGGAAGAGAACCGCCGGGCAAGGGTCTTCTTGACATCCAGATACGTGGAATCCTTTATGCCACCCATATCAATATCCTCTGCTTTACTGTATGGTCATGGTCGAATATAAGTATTATAGTTCTCTCCCTCCCCGGTGCTGCAACAGGTGTCCTGTGGCGGTTATCAGTGGATTCTCTTAATTCTCTTCTCCCCGACTGATCACGAGGTGAAGGTGTGGTCGGTATGGACGGAGCACCGGAAGATCCGAAGGAACACTTTTATGCTACTACCGGTACTATGCGGCGGGGTTTGTTAGTATGGCAGAAATAATGCAGACAGATGCCGGGGTTGTAGAAGCGTACGAGAGGCTGGCGCGTGAGGTGCTGGAGCGGCCGGAGAGCATCCCGAGTGCTATCCACAATCTCCTCCTGAAACTGGCGGAGACACACCCGGGAGCAGTCTACTGGATCGTCCGGAAGTTCTACCAGGAGTATCTCCGGCTCTATGTCTCCGATACCGGGTATATCGGCATCGCAGACCGTTATGAACCTGACCTGATGTACCCGGGCGATATCGTCCTCTACATGGTGCCCGAGAGTCCGCAGCCGGGTGACGTGGTCCAGATCTCCTTCACCGATAAAAATGAAGTGAGTGTCTATGTCATCCACGGGCGGGTCATCGGGTGCAATGAGGACCGCTCGATACAGGTCGCAGATACCAGCACCGGCGAGGACTATAAGGTCGTCGATTGGAACATTCTCGGGAAACTGGTCAAGGTAATCCCGTTCGGTTCCGACGAGTGGCAGGAACTCTTTCCGGCATCCGGCGTCCCGAACGATTGGCTCGCCACGTCTATCGAGGAGAACATCAGTTCACTCCAGGAGTCAGATCTTCCCGGGAAAGACGAGGCGATCGCTGAACTCAAGCGCCGCCTTGAGATCCGGGTGTAGAAGCCGGAGGCCCGCTGCGCTTAAGTCGATCCGGGTTTTCACGCTGACAGGGTCCGGTCCGGCGTGATCCCCCTTCTCGCAGGCCCCCCTGGCGACTCCGGAGTGGCGCCTCTTCGTTGCCTCTCTCCACGGCCGCCAACCTTTTTCTCGGAGAAAAACATCGTCGCTATATGAAATTCCTGGGAGTCTTCATCCTTGCTCTGCTGCTCATCCCTTCCGGAGCACATGCACTCACCTTCCTCAGCGCCGACCAGCAGTTGATTGACACCCCCATCCCCGACGACGTGGTCGCCTCGGGTGGGTCCGTGACCGTCAGGGCCCCCGTCGACAGCCTGACCGTCGCCGGGGGCATGGTGACGGTGGATGCCCCGGTGGCCGGCGACGTCATCGCCGCGAGCGGCACCCTGGTAGTCAACGGTGATGTCGGTGGGAAGGTGCTCGCCGCTGGTGGCGAAATTGAACTGAACGGAAACGCGACGAACGCACTCGTCACCGGGGGCACGGTTCGGATCGGGGAAGATGCCGTCATAGAGCGTGACGCGGTGATCAGCGCGGGCGAGGTCGTGAACGAGGGATCGGTCCTCGGCAACCTTACCGTCTCGGCCGGGACATTCAACAACACCGGCACGGCCGGAAACGTGACGTTTGAGGAGCAGCAGGAACCCGGGCCGGCGCTGCCCGGCCTCTTTGCGGTACTCACCGCGATCGGGGCCCTCATCCTCGGCCTCCTCCTCATCAAATTCCTCCCCGGCCCGTTCGCGGCGATCGTCGGGGAGGTCGAGAAGAACCCGGTCGTCCTGACCGTTCTCGGGTTCCTCGCGATAATCGTGACGGCAATTCTCCTCCTGATCGTCGCCATCACCGTGATAGGCCTCCCGATCGCGCTCGTCGGGGGACTCCTCTTCATCGTCGCTCTCCTGCTCTCGTCGCTCTTTGTCGCATACGCCCTTGGGGACGTCATCGCTTCGCGGACGGGGTGGAGGCCGGGACCCATGGGTATCTTCATCCTGGGGTTTGTGATCCTGCAGATCCTCACCTTCATCCCGCTCCTCGGAGCGCTCGTCCAGGTCGTCGCGGTCAGCCTCGGCTACGGGGGGATCCTTTATGCACTCAGGGGTGTCAGCCAGCCCGGCGCGGGCGGAGGGGCGGCGTAGCCCCTTAGTCTCCGGTGGGCCTGCGGGAGCCGGGAACCTACGTGGCCCCGGTCCCGGCAGCCTCTCCCGACGGGGACCCGACCGGTTCCACCCGGGTTCCGGGAAGAATAACCAGGTTGTAGGAGTTGTGGTCCTTGTTGAACCTGACGAGGACACCGTAGAGCCGGACGATATCCCCGTAGGCGGGACCCTCGAGCGCGTCGCGGTTCGTGCCGCGGAGGGTCGCCGGGACCACGGCGTAGACCTGGTCCGCGGGCGTTCCGTCGCAGACCTTGTAGACCTTTGTCCGGGTATCGCCGAGGTTCCCCGACATCAGCGCGGCGACGACGTTGATCTTCTTGTCCCGGTGCTGGCGGAGGTGGGAGAGGCGGGCGAACTTTGCTCCCGGCGGGACCCGATAGGCGTGCTGCACCGAGGCATCCTTCCGCAGGAGTGTCGAGGCATACTTGATGTCGACGTTGATGAACCGGTAGCCGTCTTTCCCCTCTGCAAGGCGCTCCATCAGCCGGGTCGGCTGGATGTCGCCCTTCTGCTCGAAGGTCCAGCACCGCGCGGGGTTGCAGGTCGTGCCCCAGATGAACGAGCAGGGGCTGAAGACGGTGAGCCCTCGGTCTGCGATCGCGCGCACGGTCTGCCGCATCACGGTCGCGTTGGTGAGGTCGGCGGGCTCCACGATGACGATCGTCCCGTCGGGGGCGAGCCGTTCGGCGAGAGCGTCGACGAGGTCGGCACGCTGGTCGATGCTCATCTGGCGGAGCTCGCCAAGGACATTCGAGAAGACCATGAGGTCGATCCCCTCAGGCAGGTCCTTTGCCGCGAGCGTCCCGATATCCGCCCGGATGAGTTTTTCCACCCGCACCCTACCTCCCTGCGCCGCGGCTGCGGCCGGGACGAGGGCGTTGTAGGCCTCGAAGTGCTCTTCGGAGCGTTCGACGGCGTAGATGTCCGCCGCTCCCGTTCCGATTCTTCCGAGGAGGTCGATGACGGCGAGTGGGACGACCCCCGGCCCGGTGCCGAGGTCAAGGATGCGCATCTCGGGCTTTGCGAGCCCCCGGCTGATGATCTGCCAGAGGATGTGCTCGAACTGCACCAGGTAGACCGGCGCGTGGTAGGCGAGATACCCGAGGACCGGGTAGGCTTTCCGGTAACTCACCTGCTTCTCCTTCCAGTACTGGCTCTTCTGGGCGAGGATGGCGTTCCGCATCCGGTCGAGGACGGCAGTGTCGTCCCAGGACTTGCTGGTCTTCTTTTCGATGTAGGACTCGACCAGCTCCTGGATGTAGCCGGGCACACCGGGGTTCCGGAAGAACGCGAGCTGGCGCTCTCGCCCGGCGTCGTCGACCGCGAGGATCCCGCCGTCCGGGCGGCGGCCGATGACGTAGTCATCCCCGGCCGGCCTGATGGCGAGGCCGAGGCTGTCGAGGTGCGGGCGGATCTCCCCGGCAAGGCGCTCGAGCGATTGCCCGGTTCCCAGGTCTTTCTGCAGTTCGGAGAGCCGGAACTCCCCTTCTGCGCCTGCACGGCTCGTGAGTGCTGCAACGATATCCCGCTCGCTCATGGCGTATCAGGTCGGCAGGATGGGTAATACAGTTTGCGGGGAGAGAAAAACGGTGATGGGTGGAGAGCGGGGATCAGGGCGTGTCCGCGCCCCGTTCTCCCGCTTCCCGGCCGAGCCGGAAGGCCGCGGCGTTGACCTCGACGGTCTTTTTCGGGACGCACCGCCGCACCGCCTCGTCGAGGGTCTCGGGCCGGAGCGGGATGAACCGGGACGCGGCGCCGAGCATCACGATGTTCTGCGAGAGGATGCTCCCCGCCTCCTCCGCGAGGGCTGCGGCGTCGATGCAGGTGACGTCGAGATCGGCGAGCGCGGCGAGGATGCTCTCTTCGTCGGGCACGTCCAGGTTCTGCTGGTAGACCGATGTGGGGACGACCTGGTTCCGGTTCACGATGAGCCTTCCCGCGGCCGGCAGGTAGTGGCGGTAGCGGAGGGCCTCGAGCAGGTCGAAGGCGATGAGGAGATCAGCCGTCCCCGGCGCGATCAGGGACCCGAACTTCCCGTCGATCCGGATGTGGCTCTCGACCGACCCGCCGCGCTGCGCCATGCCGTGGGTCTCAGCGCTCCGGACGGTCCGGTTCTCGAGGATGCACGCCTCGCCGAGGACGTTCGAGGCGAGGACGGTTCCCTGCCCGCCGATACCGACGATCAGGATATCGAACGAGGGTTTCATCGCCGTCCCTCCATACCGATGGCCCCTGACGGACAGATGTCCGCGCAGACGCCGCACCCGGCGCAGAGCTCGGTGATCGTCGCGTTCTTCCCGGCAAACGCTATCGCCGGGCAGCCGAACGACCGGCAGACCCCGCAGCCCGTACACTGCTCCAGGTCGACCGCGTAGACCTTGCGTTTGATCCCGCTCCGCCGTGCGGTGATGACGCAGGGCTGCTTCGCGATGATGACCCGGACGCCTTTGCGCTCCTTTGCCTTCCGGAACGTGTCGAGGAGGACCGGGAGATCGTAGGGGTCGACCGTCTCGACCCACGAGACCCCGCACGACCGGCAGATCGCGTCGAGCGATATCGGGGTGCTCTCGACGCCTGCGGCCGTCAGCCCGGTGTTGGGGTTTGGCTGGTGGCCGGTCATGGCGGTGATCCGGTTGTCGAGGATGACGACGACCATATCGGCGCCGTTGTAAACGGCGTTTAAGAGCCCCGGCATTCCCGTGTGGAGGAACGTCGAGTCGCCGATGGTGCAGACCACCGGGTGCTCCTCGCCCGACCGGGCGATGCCGCTCCCGACGGTGATCGAGGCGCCCATGCAGATGGTGGTGTCCACCGCGCCGAGCTGGAGGCCGAGGGTGTAGCACCCGATGTCGCTCGGGAAGATGCCGTCGCGGAAGACCTTCCGCATCGCGTAGAACGTCGGCCGGTGCATGCACCCTGCACAGAGGATCGGCGGGCGGGGCGGCACCCCCTGGACCGGGGCGGGTGTGGGGAAGGTTACCGTGGGGGCGATGCCTGCTCTCTCGAGGATGGCAGCGACGGTCGCCGGGGTGAACTCCCCTTCGTACGGGACCGTTCCGGTCATCTTGCCGAGGACCTCCGTTTTCGTCGCCACCTGGCGGACAGCCTCCTCGACGACCGGGGCGAGCTCCTCGACGACCAGGACCTTCTCGTGCCGGTCGACGAAGGATTTGAGCCACTCCTCGTCGATGGGGTAGGCGCCGATGATCGCGAGCGAGACGTCGTCGGGGAGGACCTCCTGGACGTATGCGGCCGCGACGCCGCTCGTGACGACGGCGGTCGTGCCCCGGATTGTGTGGCGGTTGTAGCCGAGCTCGACCAGCCGTTCTTTCAGCGCCTGCTGCTTCTCGTTCAGCTTCCTGTGCAGCACCCTCGTGTGCGCGGGGATGACCACGTACTGCTTCGGGTCGCGGTTGAAGACGGCGGTCCGGTGCTCGGTGCCGACTACGCCTATGTCGACGTCGCCCTTTGAGTGGCAGATCCGGGTCGTGGGCCGGAAGATGACGGGGAGGCCGAACTCCTCGGAGAGGGCGAAGGCGTCCCGCAGCATATCGTGCGCCTCCTGGACCGATGAGGGATCAAGGCATGGGAGTCGGGCGAAATGCGCATAACGCCGGGTATCCTGCTCGTTCTGGGAACTGTGCGCGAAGGGGTCGTCGGCCGAGAGGATAACGAGCCCGCCGGTCACCCCGGTGTATGCGCTCGTCATCAGGGGGTCGGCCGCCACGTTCAGCCCGACGTGCTTCATGGTGCAGAGTGCGCGCACCCCGCACCAGGCGGCGGCGAGGGCGTTCTCGAAGGCGACCTTCTCGTTCGTGGACCACTCCACGGTGAAGGGCCGCTCTTCCTGCACCCGGAGGATATCGATCACTTCAGAGGACGGCGTTCCCGGGTAGCCGCTGGCAAAATCGATGTTTGCCTCCAGGCATGCGTGAGCGATGCCCTCATTTCCGAGTAGGTATCGTACAGCCATTGTTCAACTCAACTGTACTTTTATCATCGGGTTTTAACATAGCGCTTTGGATGCCTGACCAAAACAATTATGTATTTATATCCCGGATGTTGGAGGGAAATCTTAGGGCCCGTAGCATAGCCGGTGGTGCACCCGGCTGATAACCGGGAGGTCGTGCGTTCGAATCGCACCGGGCCCATGTCCTTTTTGATCAGTCTCTTCCGGGGAGCCCCACGGGTCGACACCGCCGGGACTGCTGACTTCTTCGTCCTTTCCCGTAGATTAACCGGGCAGACCCCGGCACCGGCGGCCACGGAGGCGGCGCTTCCAGGAAACCGCCTCGCGTAGCGAAATGGGCGAAGCAAGGTCTTTGCACAACCTTTAAATCGAAGATTATACAACAATTATAGGCACTAGTATGAGTGCATCCGGGCCCGTAGCATAGCCGGTGGTGCACCCGGCTGATAACCGGGAGGTCGTGCGTTCGAATCGCACCGGGCCCATCATCTTCTCAGAACCCTGCTTTCTCGTTGTCTCTTGATCTCACCTCTCACCCCGTGCCCGACGGTAGACAATGTGCTCGAGCGCGAGGACCGTTACGATACCGACCACAAATCCGTTTGCGATGAGGGGGCGAACCGCCGCCGGGAACCCCGCCGCGATCTCCGGGGGCAGAAACGCCACCAGGGTCCCGAGAAGGAGGGGGATGCCGATGATCAGGCCGTCTTCGAATCTCCCGACCGCTTTGCTCTCCTGCGCGAGCATGAGCCCTGCCGCGATCTGGGAGGCCATGACGTAGGTGAGGACGACACCGATGACGGGGGCGGGGATGCTCTCCAGGTATCCGATGGCAAGCGGCGATGCGGCTATGAGGCCGAGCCCAATCGCTGCCGGGACCAGGGCGAGGCGGGACGCGCACCCGGTGGCGGCGATGACCCCGGGGGAGAGGGAGAAGTTCACCGGGCCGATGACGCCGGTGAGCCCCGCGAGAACGTTCGCAAGGCCGGTTACGGTCACCCCGCGGCTCACCCGCTCCTCCATCGCCCCGGCGCCGAGAAGGCCGCCCACCGACTGGATTGAGCCGAGGTCGTTTATCGCGAGCGCGAGGTAGCAGATCAGGAACGCCGCAATGATCCCGGTGTCAGGAACGGCGAGCGGTGCGATCAGGTCTCCAGGCAGCGCGAAGAGGGGGGTATCCGCCGGAGGCAGGGGGACCTCCCCGAAGAGAGCGATGTAGACCGGGGTGCCGATGAGGATCGCCCAGAGCGCCAGGATCGACTTCCACATTCCCGCGAGATAACCGCCGGCGATGAAGAGGGCGAGCGCAAACGTGATTGAGAAGAGGAAAGCCTGCGCCGGGGGGACCGTGCCGCCTCCGTCCGTGACCAGGTTGAGGATGGTGGGGGCGAGGGTGAACGCGATGAGCACGAGGACGACCGTGATCACCCGGGGCGTGAAGAGGCTTTTCAGGCGCCCGATAAGGCCGGTTGCCGCTATTCCGGCAATGAGGAGCCCCCCGGCGAGGAGCGACGCGTTGACCGCTCCGATGCCCGCATCGGTGCTTGCGAGGATGCCGACCAGGAGCACCGTCGCCGGGCCGAGGACCAGGGGAAGCCGGTGGCCGAGGTAGACCTGCACGAGGAGGACGAGGCCGACGAGGAGGAAGAGTCTCTGCAGGTAGGGAACGGCCGCCGCCTCCGCCTGAGCGCCGGCCGCCACCCTCCCGATGATCAGGACGAGAGGAACACTCACCGCCAGCCACTGCAGGCCGAAGATGAGAAGGTGTGCCGGCCCGGGCCGGTTGTCGATACCGCAGGTGAACTCCATTTGCAAAGGCTCCCGGTTGAGGTGCCGGAACGGGCAGCAGGGCGTCCGGCGTGATGATGGAGGATCTCTCGTTGCGGTGAAATAGCGTTTCCCCCTCCTTGGCTGGATCCTGTTATCCCGGCCCGCCCGTCACACAAGATCCGCTCCTTTTACAATTTCGCGCGGAGATCTATCACTATGCACTCTGCAGATTCCGCAGCCCGGGAATCCCGGATAATCGTTACCCGGTGCCGGAGGCGGCCGGCGTGAGCGCCGTCGAGGTCCGGGGCCTCTCGCGGTCCTTCGATGGCCGGGAGATCCTCCGCGACGTTTCGTTCACCGTCGGTCACGGTGAGGTCTTCGGCTATCTCGGCCCGAACGGCGCCGGGAAGACCACGACCATCCGGATCCTGCTCGGCCTCCTTGCCCCCGGCGCAGGCGAGGTCCGGGTCCTCGGCCGCGACCTCGCCTCCGACGACGATGCGCGCCGGAGGGTCGGGGTGCTCTTTGAGAACAACGGTCTTGCCGACCGGATGAGCGCAGCCGGCAACCTGGCCTACTACGCCGGGCTCTACGGCGTTGACGACCCTGCAGAGAGGATCGACGAACTCCTCACGCTCGTCGATCTTGCCGACCGGCGGGACGACCTGGTCGGGACGTTCTCGACCGGCATGAAGCGGAAACTCGGGATCGCCCGGGCCATCCTCCACCGCCCTGAGGTCGTCTTCCTCGACGAACCGTCCTCCGGCCTCGACCCCGGCGCGCAGCGGATGGTCCGTGACCTCATCCTCGAACTCTCGCGGCGGGAAGAGATGACCGTCTTTTTAAATTCCCATCACCTCGACGAAGTCCAGCGGATCTGCTCGACGGTCGCGATCCTCGCCGGCGGCAGGATCCGTGCCTTCGATACGGTGGCAAACCTCACCGCGGCCTCAGACCGCCTTGCCGTGACGGTCTCCCTCGCCGACCCGGGCGACCGCGCCCACGCGTGCGAGACTGCCATGGGGCTGCCGTTCGTCGCCGGGTGCGACGTGGACGGCGACGTTCTCCTCTGCACCCTTGCCGATCCCGGCGCGACCCCGGATCTCGTCGCTGCACTCGTCGGGGCAGGGTTCCGGATCGAGGAGGTCCGCCGGTCATCCAGATCGCTTGAGGAGATCTACCTCGAACACGTCGACCTGGCGGAGGGCGGAGCATGAGCACGCTCGGCATCATCGCCGGCCGCGAGATGCGGGTCGCCCTCCGGAACCGGAGTATCCTCATATCCGGGCTCATCTTTGCCATCTGGCTCCCTGTTATGTCCGCCATGGGGATCGCTGCGGGTGCCGGCGAAGAGGTTACGACCCTTGCCGGCAGCATCGCCGCGGTCACCCTCCCTGTCGGGGTCTTCATGGGCTACATCTTCTGCGCCGATGCCTTCCTCCGCGAGAAGCGGGACGGCACCATTGAGACGCTCCTCTGCACTCCGGTCTCCCTCCGCTGCCTCTGGGAAGGGAAGGCCGTCGGGGTCGCCGTGCCGGCGTACCTGACGACCCTCCTCTCGGCCGCAGTGACCGCCGCGGCGGTCACCGGCCTCACCGGCGCTCCCGTCGCCGCCGAACCGCTGCTTCTCGCCCATCTCGCGGTCGTCGTCCCTGTCTGGATCGCTGCCGCGGCCGGGCTCATCGGCGCGGCCCAGCTCGCGCTCGGGATGCGTGAGAACCAGATCCTCGGATTCGTCCTCATCTTCGGGTTCGTCTTCCTGATCATCGGGCTCCAGCAGGTCGTACCGGGCGGGCCCGGCATCTCGGCGACGACTGAGGCGGTTCTCGCGGCGGCCGGGGTAGCGCTCCTCGCCCTCGCCCGTGTCATCGCCGGTAAGGTGACGAAGGAACGGATCGTCAGGACGATCCCGTGAGGTGGGGGAGTTCTTCCGGGGAAGAGGGTCGAACACGGCGGTATCCTGCGCCGCACCCGGGGGCAACGTCCGCTTCGTGACAGCGCCGTCCAGGAAAGGAGATTCCGGAGGTATGCTCGATACTGCATATCCCGCGGGCATCCCATAACCTGTCGCCGGTAATGATGCACGTGCCATGCAGGAGGAGCACGATCTCCCTGCCCGCATCCCCCGTGCCCTCCGGTTCAGGCCGAAGGGCATGGCCATCACCGGGGTGGCAATACAGTTCGGCGTCACGGAATACGGTCTCAAAGCACCTCGAGATCCTCCGGATCGCGGGAAAGGTCGACGTCCGGAGCCTCGGCAATGCAAAGCCTATTCCCTTGTCCGGCATGTCCCGATCTCCGCCTTTCTCTGCTTCACGAAGAAATTCCTCGCCCGGATCGCGATGGAGCTTGCCGACCTGTCGCCGGAGGCGGATATCTACCGGTATGACTTGTTCCCGATGTCCGGGTCTTCGTCGACTCGTATGACGAAGTCGACCGGCAGTTTCTCATGAGAGCGATCGTCGGCCGGGATTTCCGGCAGGGACCGGAGCGACTGGCAGGCCGGGATATCATTGGTATGGCCTTCCGTATCGATGATCTCGTCGGTGCCCAACCATCCCGTTGAACTCTGCGACGGGACGCGGTACGTCACCTACGAGGACGTCACCGAAGAGCGCCGGGTCTGTGCGGTGCTGGTGGGCGAGATAGCACGGTTGCGAAAAAAAGTGGACTGCTTTCCAGCGGGTAGTGCCCGCTGGAAGAAGTATTGTCGGCGCCTCACGGGCCCTGGGGCTCTTTACAGCGTCTCGCTGCCGTAGAGGTAGGGCCTGAGGGCCTCCGGGACCGTGACCGACCCATCCTCGTTCTGGTAGTTCTCCAGGATTGCCCGTATCGCGCGGGAGGTCGCGATCGCGGTGCTGTTCAAGGTGTGCAGGTAGCGCTTCTCGGTGAACTCGGTCGGGTCGCGCACCTTGATGTTCAGCCTGACCGCCTGGTAGGCCGTGCAGTTCGAGCAGGAGACCGCTTCGCGGTAGCGCTCCTCGCGCGGCATCCAGACCTCGAGGTCGTACTTCTTCGCGGCGACGGTCCCGATATCCCCCGTGCAGATCAGGACGACCCGGTAGGGGAGGCCGAGCTGCTGGAAGACCACCTCGGCGTTCGCGAGCAGCTCCTCGTGGAGGTCCCAGGACTGCTCCGGCGTCGCGTAGATGAACTGCTCCACCTTGTGGAACTGGTGGACGCGGAAGAGCCCTTTCGTATCGAGCCCATGCGCCCCGATCTCGCGCCGGAAGCACGGGCTCAAGCCCGCGAGCCTGAGCGGCAGGTCCTTCCCCTCGAAGATCTCGTTGCTGTACATCGCGGCCATCGGGTGCTCGCTCGTCGCGATCAGGTACTCGTCCTCGCCGTCGATCTTGTACATGACGTTCTCGAAGTCGGCAAGGTCGGTCACGCCCTCGTATGCGGCCCGGTTCATCATATAGGGAGGGATGATCGGGGTGTATCCCCGCTCGACGAGAAGGTCCATCACAAACCGCTGGAGCGCCATATCGAGCAGGGCAAGCCTGCCCTTCAGGAAGTAGAACCCGGCCCCGGAGATCTTTGCCGCGCGCTCGAAGTCCGCCCAGTCGTGCTCGACGGCGAGCGCCCCGTGGTTCTTCAGGTCGAATGCGGGGGTCTTAGGGTCACCCCAGCGCCGGATCTCGACGTTCTCGGTGTCGTCTTTCCCTATCGGAACGCTCTCGTGGAGGATGTTCGGGAGCCGCATCAGGCGGTACTTCACCGCCTCGGTGAGCGTATCGCGCTCCGTCTCCGCCTGCTTGATCCGTCCGGGAAGACCTGCAGTCTCGGCGATGAGATCTGCGGCATCCCTCCCTGCCTTCCTCGCCTGGCTGATCTCGCGGGATATGACGTTCCTCCGGTTGCGCAGGTTGCCGATCGCCACGGTGAGTTCCCGTGCCCTCCGGTCCATCTCCAGCACCTCGTCGATCCAGGCCAGCTTCTCGGTATCTCCTCTCTTGATGAGGTCTGCCCTGACGATATCGGGGTGTGCACGAACGAACTTCAACTCAAGCATGCTGTCTCTGTACATACTTTGCCATGACGGTATATGGTCATGTTGCCCTTCCTGCATGGTGAGTGCCGGCAACTCCCCGGGCAGAACGCGATCCGATCGTCCTGCCGCTCCCGCCTAAAACCTACTCTTATAATTTCCGGCGAACCAACTCATGTAGCATGGAAAAGAACCAGAAGATCATCCTGGTCGTGGGCTGTCTCATCACGCTCGGGCTCTTCTACATCGAGCCCTTCTTCGCCCTCATCGCTCTGGTCGGTGTACTGGCCCTCCTGATGAGTATTCACATCATGAGGGATACCGCTGAATACCCGCTCGTCACCGCAGAACTCTCGGAGAACGCCCGGGAGATCATCGTCACCAATGCGGGAACCACGAGAGCGCAGAATATCCATGTCGCCCTCGTTCCGCTCAACATCGAGTTCGATCTCGCCTCGCTCGATCCGGACGAGGAATCCGGGTTCAGTCTTGGTTCCATGATCTCCGAGGCAAAAGCGGTCATAACCTATGAAAACCCTGTCGGTCGGGAGTTCTCGCGCTCGTACGCTCTCACGGCGCTCGGGCCGGGGCGCGACCCCACCGAGCCGATGTTTCCGATATTCGGGCACCGGTGAGAGGAGACGGCGCGCGAGAACTCTCTCCCGCCAGGGTTTTTTGCGGGTGCTTCCGGCAGACCAGAGTGGAAAGCCCCCGGGGGTTCGCGTCGGCGGTTCATCAGCATCCGGGAGTATAGATAGATCTTATGGGGCGAGGTACTCGAGCGTCCGTGCGAGTGCGGCCGTCAGTTCCTCTTCTTTCTGTGCGTACTCAAACATCGCCCGGTAAAGCATGCAGACAAGGTCGTAGCCGTAGACGTCGAACGCCTCCTCCGGCGCAAGCGTCGCGAGGTAGGAGTCGATCCGGATCTCGGTGTGGGTGTACATCACCTCGTAAAAGACCCCATCCTCACCGAGGACGCATATCTGAGCGTCGACGGGCAGGGTCGGGTCGTCGGGTCGGTACGGAAGCGGGTCGGTCTTTCCGAGAACGATCATCTTCTTCTCGTAGAACTCCTGGTCGTAGAGTTCCCCGGACGCCTCCCTCTTTGCGCGCCGGAGCATCTCCAGGCCGATCTCGCCGACGACCGGCGCCGTATCGGCGGCCATCCGCGCAAGGAGTGCTCCTATGTTGTCCCGGAGTCCGGATGCCGACTCTTCCTTCTTCGCCTGCAGGTCCCCGAGGGTCTCGAGGAGCCGGGTATATCCCTCTTCGATGATCGGATCCATTGCTCACCTAACTCTCGCGTGCGCCGGCATAAGCGCACCGGTTTGTCCCGTTAGTCGCCCTGTCTGAGGCGTTCGATGCCGAGGGAGCCTGCATACGCGAGGGTGCTCACCAGGATGATCGTCGCCCCGGATGGGACGTTCAAGAGGTAGGAGAGCCATATTCCCGTCAGAGTGAAGACGATGCCGAGGACGACGGCAAGGAGCATCATACTCCAGATGCGGGTGGTGTAGAGGCGGCTGATCGCCGCCGGAAGGGTCAGGAGCGCGATCACAAGGATGATCCCCACCACCCGGATCAGCATCACCACCGTGAGCGCGATCAGCACAAGGAGAAGGAGCGAGAGCCGCTCGACGGGCAGGTTCATGACCGTCGCGTAGTCCGGGTCGAAGGTGACCGCCTGGAGCTCCCGGTAGAGGAAGGCCACGACGGCGACGATGATGGCCACGAGGGTCGCCATCAACAGGATGTCCTCCCACGGCACGAGGAGGATGTTCCCGAAGAGGTAGGAGAAGAGATCGGGGGCAAATCCCGGTGTCAGGTAGACAAAGAGGATCCCGATGGCCATCCCGGCCGCCCAGACCGCGCCGATGAGCGTATCCATCTGTTGTCGGGCGCGGATCTCGAGCGCGCCCATCCCGAGCGCCGTTGCCACGGTGAACCCGGCGGCGCCGATGAGCGGGTCGATGTGGAGGAAGTAGCCGAGGCCGATCCCCCCGAAGGCCGCGTGGGAGATGCCGCCGCTGACCGAGACCATCCGCCGGACCACGACGTAGGTGCCGATGATGCCGCAGGCGACGCTCGCGAGCACTCCGGCGGCGAGCGCGTTTCTGAAGAACTCAAACCCGAGCACCTCGAGCATCTTCTCACTCCTTCCTTGAGTGTTCCGGGAGAACCCGGTGCGGGATGCCGTGGGCGATCAGGTCCACCGGACAGCGGTATGCGGCCTCGAGCATATCCGGCGTGATCTCGTTCGTGTCGTGTGTGTAGAGACGCCGGTTTAAGCAGGCGACCCGGGTCACGCGGGCCGGGAGCACCCCGATGTCGTGTGTCACGAGGACGATTGCCATCCGGTCGCGGAGCCCATCAAGGATCTCGTAGAACTGCGCCTCGGTCGGGGCGTCCACGTAGACCGTCGGTTCGTCGAGGAGGAGCACCTTCGGGTCGCCGACGAGCGCCCGGGCGATGATCACCCGCTGCTGCTCCCCACCCGAGAGATTCCGGATCTGTCGGTCCGCAAGATGGGCGATCTGCATCGTATCGAGCGCCTCCTCGGTCCGGGCACGGTCTTCTTCGCCGTAGCGCCTTGGAAGGCGGGTGATGTGGCCGAGGCGGCCGGAGAGGACCATCTCCCGCACGGTGATAGGATACTCAAAATCAAACGTCCTGAACTGGGGGACGTAGCCGAGGTACCTGCGCATCTCCATCTCCGTACCGCCGAGGATCCGGATGACGCCGCGGGAGGGAGTGAGGAGGCCGAGGATCACCCGGAGGAGCGTCGTTTTTCCGCCACCGTTCGGTCCGATGATTGCGTAGACATCGTCCGGGTAGACGGCAAGACTCACTCCCTCAAGTATGTTCTGACCGCGCAGCCTGACCCAGACGTCGTCTACCTCAATCACGGGCGCGCTCATGGCCTGCCGCTCCCTGCGAATGCCGAGGCTACGTACCGCATGTTCTCCAGGTACTCTTTTTCAAGCGGGCTTACCGTCACCACGGTGCCGCAGATTTCGTCCGCGATAACCTCGGCGCTCCGGGTGGAATGCTCGGGCGAGGCGAATATAACCCCGATTCTCTCCTCCTTTGCCTGTGTGATGAGGTGCTCCAGCCTCTGCGGGGAGGGCTCTTTTCCCTCGTCCTCGATCGAGATCTCGGTAAGACCGTAGTCCCGGGCGAGGTAGGCCCATGCCGAGTGGTCGACCATGACGGTCGTCACCCCTGACCCGGCGAGCGTTCCGGCGATCTCCGCGTCCAGGGTATCGAGTTCTTCCAGGTAGGCGTCGGCGTTCCGGCGGTAGTCGCCGGCGTTCTCCGGGTCGACCTCCGCGAGACCCTGGTAGATGTTCTCGACCATGACCTTCGCGTTCCGCGGGGAGACCCAGATGTGCGGGTCGATCCCCGCATGGCCGTCCTCGCCGGTCGAGATCAGGTCGACGCCGCGCGAGCAGTCGACGACCAGCATGTCGGGATTCAGGGCGGCGATCTTCTCCTTCCAGGCGAGTTCAAACTCGATCCCCGAGCCCACCACGGCATACATCTCCGCCTCCGCGACATCGGCGATGACCCCCGGGGGCGGTTCGTAGGTGTGCGGGTCGGCTCCCGCCGGCACCAGCAGGACCACCCGGACATTATCGCCTCCCACCCGCTCGACGAACTCCTGCTCGGGAGGGATGGTGACTGCGACGACGATCCGTTCATCCTGCTGCCGGTCGGCTCCGGTGCATCCCGCCGTGGCTGCTGCCAGCAGCAGGACTAAAAGCGCTGCCAGAATTCGTGCTAGCGGGGTTTTTCGGCCCCTTTTTTGTGATTCCATGTACCTCACCCGGAATTTGGTATGGGTCTAAACATTCATCCCTGGAGGCAGAAGAACGTGCTGACGTCACCCCTGGTGCCCGCAGGAGGGGCAGCAGCAGTGATCGTGCTCAATCTCTCCGCAGCCGCTCATCATCGGGTGTCCGAGCGAGGAGCATATCCTGTTCGTCAGGTCCTTTGAGAAGCACTGCTCGATCTTCGCTGCTTCCCTGCAGGCCTCGTCGGGTTCAAGGCCGTGGCGGCTGAGAACCAGGGCGACGATCCGGTGACGCCGGAGCAGGAACCGGGCGTACTCGGTGCCTGCAGACGTGAGCCGCACCCCGTGATAGGGCCTATGCTCGATGTATCCCGCTTTTGCTATCTCCGTGAGCGCCTTTGTCACCGTCGAGGGTGCGACCGAGAACCGGGCGGCGATCTCGGTCGTCTTCACGACGTCGCCCTGCATGTGGATGTACTTGAGGTATTCTGCCTTTCGTGAGGAGAGTTCGTGCCCGGTGATCCCCTGCATGGTAGGAGAGTATGCTCTTCCTGGAGAAAAAGTTTCGGTGGGGCTAAATCCTGTCGCCGGTCCCTTTCGGGACAAGGTTGCCGGTGACGTAGTGCCGCCGGCTCCCGGTGATCACCGCCCGCCCCGAGAACCCGAGCGGCAGGTCTTCTTCGATGACGACGTTGAGGTAGCAGGGGTTGCGGCAGACGGTTGACCCGGGCGTGTTCTTCTCGGTCGCGACGACCGGTGTCTCCCTCCCGATCCAGCGTTCGTTGTAACGGTCATAGATCCGGTTCGCCTCGGCGAGCAGCGCCCGGGATCTAACTTTGCGTATCCGCTCCGGGAGGTCTTTTAAGGCTGCGGCGGCCGTGCCGGGCCGCCGGGAGTAGCGGGTGATGTTCACCTTCACGAATGCCGCGCGCTCGATGAGTTCGAGTGTCTGCCGAAACTCCTCCTCCGTCTCCCCGGGAAACCCGGTGATGAAGTCGGAGGAGACCATCATCTCCGGGTAGCGTTCCCGGAACGCATCGACGATCCGGAGAACGTCGACCGCGCGGTAGCCGCGCTGCATTCTCCCAAGGACGGAGTCCGAGCCCGACTGGACGGGGAGGTGGAGGAACCGGAAGATCTTATCGCTCTCGTAGGCATCGACGAGGGGCTCGAGGATCCCGAGCACCGAAGCAGGGCTCATCATCCCCAACCGGACGGCGAACCGCCCGGGGATCTCTCTGATCGCCAGCAGGAGGTCGGGGAGCGATTCGCCCCGGTCAAACCCCCAGGCGGCCACGTCCTGCCCGGTCAACTGGATCTCGTATGCACCCGACGCGACAAGGCACCGGACGGCATCGAGGATCTCCCCGGGCGACGCGCTATCGAGCCTTCCGCGCGCGAGCCGGGTGATACAGTAACTGCACCGGCCGAGGCACCCGCTTGCGACCTGCACCACGCCGACCGCTCCTGAACTGCGGGTGCCGATGCCGCAGGACTGCTCGTGGATCTCGTCCGGGTGGATGACGTGCGGCGTGCAGACCGCGCGAATCCTCTCTATCTGGACGAGCGGCATGCACCCGGTCACGTAGAGGTCCCGATCGGCGAAGGCCGCGAGACGCCGGATCATCTTCCGTTCGGTTGCGTCGATCACCGTACAGGTGTTGACGATCACGGCGTCTGCCTCGTCGGGCCCGGTCAGCGTACAGCCGAGACCTTCCAGTATCTCTTTCAGCCTCTGGGTGTCGGCGTGGTTGTAGGTACACCCGTAACTCTCGATGTAGATCGGTCTTCCACGCAGCTCTTCCAGCGTCATGGCCCTTAACTCCTTGCGCGTAGCCGGTGACCGGTTCGACCTCTCGCGGTGAACATCCCTGCCGTTTTGAGGGTATTCTATCCCGCTTCCGACCGATATTGTGCCAAGCACAATACTTAACCGCTGATATTACAATCTCTTTATTCGATGATTAAAATTGGGTTGCTGGGATGCGGCAACGTCGGGCGGATCATCGCCACGCACGCCGAGAGCATCCAGGTTGTCGCTGTCTTCGATATTATTCCCGGGCGGGCAGAGGAACTGGCAGAGCGCTGCGGTGCCCGGCCATACACGGACTTCGACGCCTTCATGCAGGAAGATTTCTCGATCGTCGTGGAAGCCGCTTCGGTCGACGCAGTCAGATGCTATGCAGAGGCGGTCCTCCGCTCGGGGAGAGATATCATCGTCCTCTCCGGGGGGGCTCTCGCGGATGAGGAGTTCCGCGAGCGCCTTGTCAACACCGCACATGAATTCGGGAAGAAGATCCGTATTCCGAGCGGTGCCATCGTTGGCCTCGATAACCTCAAGATCGGTCAGGTCTCGCCGCCGAGGAAACTGCTCCTGCGGACAACAAAACCCCCCGCGTCGCTGGGGCTCCCCATCACGGCCCGGACGGAGATATTCAAAGGGCTGGCAAACGACTGTATTAAGCAATACCCGAAGAACATCAACGTCGCGATAGCGCTGGAACTCGCTGCCGGCAGGGACGCCGATGTGGAACTCTGGGTTGACCCTGCAACAGAGAGGAACATCCACGAGTTATTCGTCGAGGGCGACTTCGGGGACATTTACGTCAGGGTCAGGAACGTCCCGAGCCCCGATAACCCCGCCACGAGTTATATGGCGGCTCTCTCCATCCTGACGCTCTTAAAGAACCTTGAAAACCCTCTGGTGGTGGGGACGTAACGATGGAAGAGAGGATCCGTGCGCTTAAAGCCAGGAAGAATGCAGTTGTCATGGCGCATAACTACCAGCCCCTGGAGATCCAGAGGCTTGCCGACGTTGTGGGTGACAGCCTTGAGATCGCGGTGAAGGCAAAGGAAGCCAGGGCTGACCTGATTGTCATCTGTGGTGTCCGGTTTATGGCCGAGACGGCAAAGATCCTCAACCCGGAACGTAAGGTCATCATCCCGGTCGAGGATGCGGGGTGCCCTCTCGCCGACTTCCTGACCCCGGACCTGATCCGGGAGGCGCGGGTGCAGCATCCCGATGCTGCCGTAGTGGTCTATGTCAACAGCACGGCGGAAGTCAAGGCGCTCGCCGATACCACCTGCACCTCTGCAAACGCGGTCCAGGTCGTGGCGTCGCTCTCAAACGATACGATCCTCTTCGGGCCGGATGCAAACCTTGCGGCATACGTCCAGCGGCAGCTCCCTGAAAAGACGATCATCCCGGTTCCCCCCGGCGGGCACTGCTATGTCCACGCCGGGTTTACCCGTGCCGATGCCGAAGCGGCACGGGGAAGGGGCGGCATGATCGTATGTCACCCGGAGTGCCCGCCGGAGATCCAGGAGCAGGCCGACCGGACCGTCTCCACGGGGGGCATGGTCCGGGATGCCGCCGCCGGCGGAAACGAGCCCTGGTCGGTCTTCACCGAACGGGAGATGGTCTCCCGCCTCCGGGTGCTCTACCCGGGCAGGGTCTTTTATGAGAAACCGGAGGCGGTCTGCGTGGATATGAAGAAGACGTCCATCCCCGACCTCCGGCGGGCGCTCGAACGCGAAGAGCACGAGATCATCCTCTCCCCGGAGGTCATGGACCGGGCACGGCGGGTTATCGAGCGGATGATCGCCGTCGGTGCGTGAAGTGCATGATCTCTATCGAGGACCTGCTCCGGTTCGTCCGGGAGGATGCGCCGTGGGGCGACGCCACCTCTGAAGCGATCGTCCCCGACATTGTCTGTCGGGCGGTGATCCGGGCAAAAGACTCCGGGACCGTCGCGGGTCTCGCCGAGGCGCGGGCGCTCTTTGAGCACTTCGGGGTCACGGTTCGTGAGCGTTCCGTTGACGGCAGAGCGGTCGCCCCGGGAGCGACCCTCCTCGAACTCGACGGGCCGGCGCAGGCGATCCTTCTCGTGGAGCGGACGGCGCTCAACATCATCGGGCGCATGAGCGGGATTGCGACCCGGACCCGGGAGGCGGTCGATACCGTCCGGGCGGTTTCACCGGAGGTGCGGGTTGCCGCGACCCGGAAGACCGCTCCGGGACTGCGGGTGCTGGACAAGAAGGCGGTGGTGCTCGGCGGGGGCGACCCGCACCGCTGGACTCTTTCGGATATGGTCCTGATCAAGGACAATCACCTCGCGCTGGTGCCGCTCCCCGAAGCTATCCGGAGGGCGAAGCAGCAGAGCCTCTACCGGCTGGTCGAGGTGGAGGTTGAGACGGTCGAGGACGCCGTCACGGCTGCAAAGGCCGATGCTGACCTTATTCTGCTTGACAACATGAGGCCGGACGCGGTCAGCGAGGTCGTCCGGGTACTCGCCGGGCGGGGTCTCCGGGAGGGGGTGACTCTGGAGGTCTCCGGGGGGGTTGCCGCCGGTGACCTTGCCGGGTATGCCGCGACAGGGATCGATATTATCAGCATGGGTGCGCTCACCCATACGGTCAGGAACTTCGACGTGAGTCTGGACATCCTTGCGGGAGCGGGCACAGTCAGGATCCTATGACCGGTGCCGGCGGCGCCCGGGAGAAGAGCGAGGGGTTCAGGAGGCGCCCGGCGTCTCCTCCATCGTGAGCTCGTCAAGGAACGGCATCACTCCTTTGACGTATGGCAGGAGTTTCCCCTCCTGCATCGTGATCTCCCCGTAGGCGACGACCTCGATGACCAGCGGAAGTTCATCCAGGCGCCGGGTGAAGAGTGGGTCCGACTCGCTGGCAAATCGGAGGAACGCATCCAGCCTGATGAACGGGCGCTCGAGGTCCGGAACGTCACCGTACTCCTGCAGGTCTTTCCGGAGCGTGGAAGACCGGGCCAGATCCTCCTCAAAATAGAGGAAGACCTGGAAGTTGTGACGCTTTCCCAGGTTATCGAGTTCTCTGATGTCGATCTTCGCTCCCAGGACGATACCGAGGCGTTCCAGGTCCGGCGGGAACGCCGTACCCTCCAGTGTGCCGGTCGGACTCTCCATACTATGGAGATGGCCGGGAAAGTAGAAAAATGCACCTCACGGGAGCGTCTCCCCTGCCGGGGCAAAACCTTATACTCCGGCGGTTCAAGATGGCCGCGAGGTGGCCTATGGCGGGGAAGGATTCGCTGCTGCCGGGGGGAGAGGTCGAGATCCTCAGCAGGGAGGAGAAACTTCATCGGTATCTCTCGATGCTGGAGTCCGGGGATCTCAACGATCGGTGGCGGGCCGCGGATGCTCTCGGAGAGTTGGGGGACCACCGTGCGGTGCAGCCACTAATCCGGGCGCTGGAGGACGAGCATGTCGATGTCCGCTGGAAGGCGGCGAGAGCGCTCGGGAGCCTCGATGAACGCGAACCTGTGCTTCCGCTGATACGGGGCCTGGAGGACGAGAGTTCCTGGGTCCGGTCGGGGGCGGCGTGGGCGCTCGGAAACATCGGTGACCCCAGGGCTGTCGAGCCGCTGATCCGGGCGCTCGACGACGCAAAGCCCCGGGTCCGGAGATTGGCAGCACGGGCCCTCGGTCGGATAGGCAATCCGCGAGCCAGGGAACCTCTGGCGCGCCTCCTTGGCGATGCCGACCGCGACGTCAGGCTTGCTGCCCGTCAGGCGCTCGACGAGCTCGGGACCGAGCGGGAGATCCCGAGCATCTGACGGGGGTGCCGTCTCTCTCCAGCGGCCGGGCCATTACGGCTCACGCGAAATACGAGATCGTGTTCGGGGTCTGCAACCGGTAGTGCCGGGGGTTGTATGGAGCATTTCTTCAGAGCCCTGTTTCCAGAACCATTCAACCTTGCCGGACATTCTATGATGCGGTCCCGGCCGTTCACTTTCCCATCAGAGGTGGTACCCTCCACCAGGAAGGCCATCCTGCCTATCATAGCCCGGGTATGCGGCCTTCGTCCCATATGGGTTTATAATCTAGTAACAACTTCATGTATTTGACTACCAGTTGCGCTCCATTTATATAGTAAGAGTAGCGTCCCGGGAGAATGTCAGATGGACTTATTCATGAAGTGTGCCATTGAAGAGGCGGAAGAGGGCTTGCAGGAAGGTGGGATACCCATCGGGGCGGTGCTGGTTCGCGGCGGTCGGATCATCGGAAGGGGGCGGAACCGCCGTGTCCAGTGCAACGATCCCCTGCTCCATGCCGAGATCGACTGTCTGAGAAACGTCGGGAGGATCCGGAACTACGCGGGGTGTACCCTCTACTCCACGCTGATGCCCTGCTACTTCTGTGCCGGAGCAGCCGTCCAGTTCGGGATCGGGAAGGTCGTGGCAGGGGAGTCGGCAAACTTCCCGGGAGCACGGGAATTCCTTGAGTCCCACGGGGTCGAGGTGCTCGACCTTGATCTCGATATCTGCAAAACAATGATGTATGCGTTCATCGAGGCTCATCCCCAGCTCTGGTACGAGGATATCGGGGTGCTGTGAGTGAAGTTCCATGGCTAAACGTGCATTGCTTCCTTGCGCCGTCGTTGCCGTCGTCTTCTTCCTCATCGGCGCCTGGGTCGCCCTTGCGGTCGCGCCCATCATTGCCGGGCCTGTATCCGGCAATGACGTCGATCGGGAGACACTCTTTCAGGTCTCGACGATCGATGCACTCCTGCAGGGCGCGTATGACGGGAGTGTGACATACGACAATCTCGCGACCTACGGGGATCTCGGGATCGGGTGCGGCGATCGGCTCGACGGAGAACTGATCGGCATCGACGGCGAATGGTACCTGGTACGGGTTGATGGGCGGGCCTACCCTGCCACCGGGAATGCGACGACGCCGTTTGCGGCCACGACGTTCTTTGACCCGGATCTCTCCGTCACGATCGATGAACCGATGAACCTGACCGATCTCGGGCGCTGCCTGGAGGCGGAGCTCCCCTCCGAGAACCTCTTTTATGCGATCCGGATGGACGGCACCTTCCCGCGGGTGGTGACCCGGAGCGTGCCCGCCCAGGAAAAGCCCTATCCGCGGCTCGTCGACGTGACGGCAAACCAGACGGTCTTTACGTTCGAGAATGTCACCGGGACCTTCGTCGGGTTCTGGACACCGACGCTCGCAGAAGGGATCAACGTCCCGGGTTACCATCTCCACTTCATCACTGCCGATCGCACCGCCGGCGGGCACCTGCTTGATATGATGGTGCCTGCGGGCAGCAGCGCGCAGGTTGACACCACGACGAACTTCACCATGGCGTTCCCCGCGAGCGGCGACTTCTGGACGGTCGACCTCTCGGCAGACCTCTCGGACGACCTTGAGCGGGTCGAGTAAACCCGGGAAAAATCCCTCTTTTTCTTTCGCATCTTTGCCTGAACAGGCGCAAGTCATACACGGAAGAAGTCCGCGAAGTGCGATGGGCTGAGTTTGAGAAGCCTTCAGGCCTCGAGCCGAGAAGAGGGCTGCCACCCCTCATCAACCGGATGTCATATTCTCTGCGGCTCGCAGCCTCGTGGTGCTCGAACTCTTTCCTCGCACCTAACGGTGCTCACGCTCCTGCCCTCTGGCCTGTCACGTTGTCAACTACCCCCGACTTCAGTCGGGGGCATGCTGCCGTGGGTGGCACCATGCTCTTTGTAGGCTTGCGATTCCACCTCTCCCCCGGCGTCGGGGGAGCGGACCGCAATAGGCCGGTTGACGGCGGCCCTGGCAGCAAGATCGCTGCACTGTGGTGTCGTTTGCGCCAATCGCATGGAACGGTAATCCACAGGAGAGGGTTCCTGCTTCGTGCCTTCTGCGGCGCAACCAGATCTCTCTTCGTGCTCATCCGACATAATGGGCGTCCCTGCGGGGTGAAAGTGTATCGGGATATGCGGGGGGCCGATTCCTCCCCCGACTCAAGTCGGGGGGCTCCTCGGCCCATGATCCTGAACCGTCGCACTTCCGGGGAAGTCGTTCTTCGCGTGAGAGAAAGATGTGGGCGGGGTTGAGATCCTGCTGGAAA
Organism: Methanoculleus sp.; assembly: GCF_035363275.1. Taxonomy (NCBI): domain Archaea; kingdom Methanobacteriati; phylum Methanobacteriota; class Methanomicrobia; order Methanomicrobiales; family Methanomicrobiaceae; genus Methanoculleus; species Methanoculleus sp. Next base: position 50,437 of record NZ_DAOSET010000014.1, read on the forward strand.
AAGGGAGGTTATCGGACGACGAGCAACGGCGGTCTGACCGCACCTCCGATCTCTTCAAGCAGGGCACTGATGCGGGTCTTCCCGCTTTTGCCGAACGCGCCCATGACAACCAGGCCGTATGCACCGGTGTTCGCCTCCCTGACGACCTCATCACGGACGTTGCCCTCGACAATCTTTCCCGAGCACAGGACCTTCTCCCCCTTGTAGCGGGAGAGGAGGCTGTTCTGGTCGTCCTCGATGCTCTTATGCATGTCCCTCCAGATCCTGCCCTCATAGTCCTTCAACTGCCCGCAGATGCCGCTCTGAGCGCAGAAGTTGAACGTCATCGCTTTTGCCTCCGCGATATCCAGCACCGAGAAGAGGACCACCTCGGCATTCTTCCGCTTTGCCAGTCCAATCGCGTGCAGAGCCGCTTTCTGGCTCCACTTCGAACCGTCGATAAGCACCAGAATCTTCATGTCATTCACACCGCAAATTTCAGCCAGAGTATTCCAAATCCTACTGCAACCGTCACGAAGAGTACGAGCATCCCCACCTTCAGGAAGTCGATGAAGGTGATGCCGATCCCCTCGCGCTCGGCGATACCGATGACCACAACGTTTGCTGACGCACCGATGGCGGTGCCGTTCCCGCCGAGACACGCACCGAGGGCGAGGGACCACCAGAGCGGGTAGACGTCCATTGTCGCCCCCAGGTCGTGAATGAGCGGGATCATCGCCGCGGTCAGGGGGATGTTGTCCACGATCGCCGAGGCGATGGCGGCAAACCAGGTCACGATGAACATCGCCTCCCCGGTCGATCCGACGTTCTCGACCATGACCTGGGCGATGCTTGAGATGATCCCGGTCTCGACGAGGGCGCCGACGATGACGAAGAGCCCGCCGAAGAAGAAGAGGGCCGGCCACTCGATCTTCTCAAAGATC